>CAYWGM010000011.1:0-1697 GCA_964457875.1 uncultured Eubacteriales bacterium
CCGATGATACCTGGACGGCAACGTCCCGGGAAAGCAGGTCTCCGCCAGAATTATATTCCTCAATAGCTCAGCTGGTAGAGCATGCGGCTGTTAACCGCAGGGTCGTAGGTTCGAGCCCTACTTGAGGAGCCAGATTAAAAGTACTGTCTCAAAATCAGAAAAATCTGATATGAGGCAGTCCTTTTTATTTAAAATATAAAAGGCGGATTCAAGAGCCTAATATATGTTGTAATAATGGGGAGATTCTGGTAGATTTAATTTATCCTTATTGTGGAGGGTTCCCGATGTCAAGAAAGAATAGGATAGTCACATATGCATGTATATCTTTGCTGGCGGCTGTAGTCATATTCACCGCCGTATACTTCTCGGGCGGTGATATCGGCAGCAGATTTCTTGAAAAGGATCCTGCGCAATCCGGTGGAACGAGTACAACAGCAACAGCCGAAGATACTTCGGCAAGCAATAGTACATCTGCGTCGAGTGAAGAATCCTCTTCGGGGCAGGACAGTCAGGATGAGACAATTGCCAATTCATCGACAGAAGCCTCTTCAACCGTGCCCGACGATATGGATTCTTACATCGGCGACGGCGATTACAGAAGGGATCCGGAAGCATTCAAAGATATTAAGGCCAAAGCGGTATATATTAATGGCGATACCGCGGCAAACAAGACCAAGATGGAACGTATAATAAATATGGTCAACGAGACGGAGCTCAACGCCTTGGTTATAGATATCAAGGAGGGCGGCAGGGTGCACTATAAGTCCAACGTTCCCGAAGTGGTGAAAAATAATGCATATGTCTCATTGTACGATCCGGTGCAATTGACAAAGTGGCTGCATGAAAACAATATCTACGTGATAGCCAGACTCGTCGTTTTCAGGGACGATTTCCTCGCAAGAAAAAGACCTGAGCTCGCGATCAAGAGGCCTGACGGCACGTTATGGAAAGAGGGCAAAGTAGCGTGGACAAACCCATATAAGGAAGAGGTATGGAGGTACAACCTGGATATCGCCAGAGAGGCCATAGAAAAAGGATTTGATGAGATACAGTTCGATTATGTGAGATTCCCGACGGCTAAGAAAGGCGAGATATATTACGGTGAAAATATGCCTTCCAGGTCGGATACCATTTGCGGATTCCTTAAGCAGGCCACTGAAGAGTTGCGCGATAATATGGGCGCGGCGGTTTCGGCGGATGTATTCGGCATAATCTGCGAAGTGGCGCCTGAACGGGATGCAATAGGACAGATCCTTGAATATGTGGGCAAGGATGTTGACTGCATCAGCCCGATGCTGTATCCGTCTCATTTTGCCAATAAGTCACACGGCACGATGGGCAACGGAGTGGGACAGGCTGTCAACGGCGTACTCTTCACCATTCCGGACCTGAAACCGTACGAAGTCATCTACAACAGCCTTGTAAGGTGCAAGAGCCGGATTTCGCAGGTTGAAGGATACAAGGCCACCGTTCGTCCGTATCTGCAGGGTTTTACCGCCACTTACCTGCCGGAGGGCTATTACCAGACATATGGGCCGGAACAATTGCGGCAGCAGATACAGGCGGTCTATGACGCCGGCTATGAACAGTGGATCATCTGGAACAGCGGCAATGTATACAACGCCGCCAGCTTCCTTAAAGAGCCTGCGGAATAATTTGCCAATGATTCGGCTAAAATACTTAAGTATAATTTATAT
>CAYWGM010000011.1:1797-19244 GCA_964457875.1 uncultured Eubacteriales bacterium
CGTATGAGAATAAAAGACACTTTTTCTAAAATATATGATGTCTGTAAACGAAAAATAAAATCCGGGGCAAGAAGATACCCCGTTGTTTGTGTTTCGGTACTAACATTAGCTATACTCTCAACCGCCGCTTTACTTATATATAATCACGCAATTGCAACTAACCCGCCTGGGAACAGTGGTGAAAATGCAGGTACCGGCACAGGTCTGCAGTCCGACGATCCGTTGTCGACGCCGACAATTACGCCCTCAACTACGCCCTCAATTACGCCATCAATTGCCGCGTCGGAATCGCCCTCGGCAACCCCGGCAGTAACGCCTTCACCTGCGGATCCGGTCAATGTCAAGGTCAAAGCGCTTTACCTGACAGGATGGACCGCGGGCAGCGCTTCCAAACTCGATCATTATATCCGTTTGGCGAATACCACTGAGATAAATTCTTACGTAATAGATATCAAGGATGACGACGGACTCGTAGGTTATGAGACGGCGGTGCCCGGCGTCACGTCCATAAAGGCCTGGATGAAGAAGTATGACGTCGATAAAGTTATTAAGCAGCTTCATGAAAATAATATCTATGTGATAGGAAGGATAGTTTGCTTCAAAGACCCCACGCTCCCTGAAAAGCGGCCGGAATTTGCGATAAAGACCAGCACCGGCGCAATATGGCGCGAAAAGAATTCCGACGGGGATCTGGTACCCTGGATAAATCCGTACATCAAAGATTCGTGGGATTACCTCATTGCCATAGCAAAAGAAGCCGTCAGCAAGGGGTTTGACGAGATACAATTCGATTATGTCCGTTTTCCGGGAGGCAACAAGAAGCCTGAACCGTATTTCGGTGAAAATCCGGGGCCGAAACACGAGGCAATCAATGAATTCCTATCATTAGCCAGGAAATCCATCCCTGATGCCCCTATTTCTGCCGACGTCTACGGTATCATCTGCGAAAGCCCGGGGGACAGGGAGAATATCGGCCAGTATCTGGAATTGATCGGCAAGGATATAGATTGCATATCGCCAATGCTATACCCTTCGCATTATGCCAGGGGGCAGATCGTGAACGGCATAGCCTTTGCAAAGCCCGACCTGCAACCGTATGACGTCGTTTACAACGCCCTTTTGAAGGCGAAAAACAGGATATCGCAGGCAGACGGATACAAGGCGAAGGTACGTCCTTATCTTCAGGATTTCACCGCATCGTGGCTTGGAGCCGGTTATTTTCAGGAATATGGTCCTGCGCAGGTCAGACAGCAGATAAAGGCCACGTATGATGCCGGTTATGAAGAATGGATCCTCTGGGATTCCAAGAACACATACAGCGAGAGTGCGCTGCTTCCCGAATAAAATTCTTAAATATTCATTTTAATTTTCTTTCACCACATTTTTTATTGTTATAATATTCTTTAAGTGATACAATATACAGTACCAGCACAACGGCAACATACTAAATGTTGTAATCAAATGATATGGAGGCCAATCCAATGACTTTGTCGGAGAATGCAGTTAAGGTGCTTGAAAAACGTTACCTCGCTAAAGATGAAGCCGGCAAGCTAATCGAAAATCCCGAAGGGATGTTCAGAAGGGTCGCAAAAACAGTTGCGGCAGCGGACAGGGGCTATGTATCCGATTCCGAGCTTAAGGGTATCGAGGATATGTTCTATGATATGATGTCAAATCTCGAATTCCTGCCGAATTCGCCCACGCTGATGAATGCCGGCAGACCCCTCGGACAGCTCAGCGCATGTTTTGTCCTCCCTATTGAAGATACGATGGAAGGCATTTTCGAATCAATAAAACATGCTGCTCTCATACACAAAAGCGGAGGCGGGACCGGTTTCAGTTTCTCAAGGCTGAGACCGGCCGGCGCCTCAGTAAATTCGACAGGCGGCGTGGCGAGTGGTCCTGTCAGTTTCATGAAGGTATTCAATTCAGCTACTGAAGCGGTAAAACAGGGGGGCACCAGAAGAGGCGCCAATATGGGCATCCTGAGGGTGGATCATCCGGATATCAGGCAGTTTATTACATGTAAGCAGGATAATAAGGACATCACCAACTTCAATATAAGCATAGCCATAACGGAAGAGTTCATGGAAGCGGTGGCAAAGGACACTCCATATGATCTTATCGATCCCAAGAGCGGGAGGGCTGTCGGACAGGAGAACGCCAAAGAGATATTCAGCATGATGATAGACAACGCATGGAACAACGGCGAGCCGGGTATCATCTTCCTTGACAGGGTCAACAGGGATAACGCGACCCCTGAATTAGGCGACATCGAGAGCACGAACCCGTGCTTTCATCCGGATACGCGCATTTCAACAGAAGAAGGGCTGGTAACAGTCAAGGAATTATTCGAAAAACACAACAATGAATCATTCCATATTTATGTGGATAATAGAGTTACCGGTGAAAAGCTGCAATTAAACGGACGCAGTTACTACAAAAACGGTATTTCACTAAAGCCAGCCAGGGTATTTATGACGGGTACGAAGCAAACCTATAAGGTAATCCTGAAGAATGGACAGGAATTGAAAGTGACCGGGGATCACAGGATATTTACGACCAGAGGCTGGAAGGAAGCAAAGACTCTTAATGAGAACGATATTGTACTTGTACAGTCCGGCGCGGCTTCTTTCGCAAAAGAAGATTCGATAGGGCGTGACCTTGGCCTGTTCCTGGGCTGGGTGACTGGAGACGGATGGCTTACGGCTGCCCGGGATGTGGTCGGTTTGACCTTTGCCGGAAATGAATATTATATTTGTGAAGCCCTGAAAGCCTTTCAGCGGGAAAACGGCACATGGAATCTGATGTTCAAGAAAAAGGAATTTATCGAAAAAGTGACGTCTATTGGTTTAAAAGGCGTAAGGGCACCGGAAAAACGTGTCCCTGGGGGGATTTTTACCGCAAGTAAAGAAACAGTGATTGCTTACTTAAATGGATTGTTCAGTTCCGACGGAACAGTAAATTACGTAGACGAAAACCACAGGGATGTAAGGCTCAGTTCGGCCTCAAAGCAACTTTTACAGGATGTCCAGCTCTTGCTGTTACACTTGGGCGTCTTCAGCAGTATTTACAAAAGGGAAAAAGGCGGAACGTACCATGATTTAATAATCACCGGTGATGATATGGTCACTTTTGCAGATACCGTCGGAAACCTGATTCATACTGCTAAAAACGCAAAATTGAAACGTGCGGCCAGAACTTCCAGAAAAAAGACCAAATTTATATCATCAGTCGAGTCTATAATTGAAGATGAAATCACCGAGGTGTACGATATCAATGAAGCAGACACTCATTCACTTATTGCGCAAGGCTTGGTAGTTCATAATTGCGGAGAACAGCCTCTTCTTCCGTATGAGGCATGCAACCTCGGGTCGGTGAACCTGAGCCTCATGGTCAGGAATAATGAAGGGAAGCCGGATGTCGATTATGACAGGCTGAAGGATGTCGTAGCAAAGGCTGTCCATTTTCTCGACAATGTCATCGACGTCAACAAATACCCGCTCCCGCAGATCGACCAGATGACCAAAGGCACGCGAAAAATCGGCTTGGGCGTGATGGGCTGGGCGGATTTGCTGTGCAAGCTCGGGATACCGTACAACTCATTGATAGCTCTCGGCTTGGCTGAAAAAGTGATGAGTTTCATACAGAGCGAGTCGAAGAAAGCGTCGGAAGAGATAGCGTCGCGCAAAGGCGTCTTCCCGATGTATGACAAGAGCATATACAAAGATTCCGGCATAAGGTTGCGGAACGCGACTACTACGACGATAGCGCCGACAGGCACACTCAGCATAATAGCGGGGGCATCCAGCGGTATAGAACCGCTGTTTGCGGTGTCATTCATACGCAATGTCATGGATAACGACGAACTCGTCGAGGCCAATCCGTTATTCAAGGAAATCGCTGTTTTGGATGGATTTTATTCGGACAGCCTAATCAAGCGGATTGCGGTGAAAGGCACGGTAAGGGATTTTCCGGAGGTGCCGCGCGATATACAGGAGGTTTTTGTGACGGCGCACGATATCCCGCCCGAGTGGCATGTGCGGATGCAGGCCGCATTCCAGAAGCATACCGATAATGCCGTCTCAAAGACCGTCAATCTCAGCCATGATGCTTCGAAGGAAGATGTGGCGGCCGTATTCGACCTGGCCTACAGGACGAATTGCAAAGGTGTGACGATATATAGGGACGGCAGTAGGGAAGCGCAGGTACTCAACATAGGGAAAGTAAATGCAAAAGAGTCTGATGCGGCGGCCGGTTCCGGATCCCTGGAGTATATCGCCCCAAGGATAAGGCCGGAAATCACCATGGGTTTCACCGAAAAAGTCCGTACAGGATGCGGTACTCTATTTATTACAGTTAATTATGATGAATATGGAATTTGCGAGGTCTTCACGAACCTCGGCAAGGGCGGCGGCTGTCCGTCGCAGTCGGAAGCAACGAGCAGGCTCGTATCGATCGCAATAAGATCGGGAATGGATCCCAAATCGCTGGTTGAACAGTTAAAGGGTATCAGATGCATTAGTACTATCAAACAAAAGGGCCTGAATGTCATGTCTTGCCCGGATGCAATCGGAAGAGTGATTGAAAAAGTGATGAAGCTCCAGAACGGTAACGGCCATTCGCAGCATGAAGCCGAATATACGGCTTTATCCGGTGAAACCGCAGCCTCCAGGGCGGCGGCCGCAGTTGCTGATATCGTGGAAAGCGCCGGCGCTGCCGGATGGGAGCCCGCTTCAAAGTGTCCCGAATGCGGTCGTGACGTCGAACATGAAAGCGGATGCATTATCTGCCGAAACTGCGGATATTCAAAATGTGGATAATAGTATATACTATATATTATGCGTTTTAAAATTGCGGTTGTTGTTATTATAGTTGCCGCATTTGTTACCGGTTGCGGAGCAAATAGCGGCATTCATAAAAGAAGCAAAACGCAGGATGAAAACGGCCGGTTTGTCATAGTCGCTTCATTTTACCCGGTATACATTTCCACGCTCAATGTAGCCGCCGGCATTGCAGGCGTCTCGGTGACAAACATGACTCCTGTGCAAACCGGGTGTCCGCATGATTATCAGTTGAGGCCGGCTGATCTTAAGCTGATAAGTGCGGCCGATGCTTTTGTGATAAACGGCGCAGGCGCCGAATCTTTTCTGGACAAGATACGGGAACAGGCTGACGATCCTGATATCATCGACTCCGGCAAGGGCATTGCGTCATATGATGGTAATATCCATACATGGGTCAGCGTCATAAATACGATAAAGCAGGTCGCGAATATAGCCGAAGGTCTTTGTTCCGCCGATCCGTCCAACTCCGACGGGTATAGCGCCAATGCCGCCGCATATATTAAAAAGCTTGAATCTCTCAGAGATAAAATGAGCGACAAATTAATGCAGGTCAAAAAGCGTGAGATCGTTACTTTCCATGAGGCTTTTACATATTTTGCAGAAGAATTCGGACTGGAAATCGCGGCAGTTGTGGAATGTGAGCCCGGCAGCGAACCGTCTGCCGGCGAATTGGCCCAAACGGCCGACCTTATGAAAAGCAAAGGCATAGACGTCATATTCTCCGAGCCGCAATATCCCGCAGGAGCCGCGCAAACACTTGCAAAAGAGACAGACGCCCGGGTATATGTGTTTGATCCCGTAGCAACAGGACCTGATGACCCGGATGCATATATCGACATAATGGAAAATAACCTGAAGGTACTGCTTGAAGCTTTGAGGTAGGACATGGCTTTATTGGATAATCATGGCGATTACAAATTCAAGCCCGGGAATTTATGTGGTCTGTGCTGTACAAAAATAGAGCGCCTCGGCGTAGCCTTTGGCGATAAAGTGATTCTGGATGGCATAGACATCCATATACACTGTGGTGAACTGACTGCGATCGTCGGGCCGAACGGCGCAGGCAAAACGACCTTGCTCAAGGCGCTGCTCGGAGAGGTTCGGCATTCGGGCCGGATAAATTACCTTGACGCGAAAGGGAGCAGGACCGAGCGTCCTGTCATAGGGTACGTCCCCCAGCAGATGGGATTCGACAGGGGTTCTCCCTCAAGCGTGCTGGATCTGTTTATCGCCGGGACAGGAACGGTTTTGCCGTTGTGGCTCTTCAGGCCGAAGTTGTTGAAAAAGAAGGCCATAACCATGCTGGAACAGGTGAACTCGGCACATTTGCTGCACCGGAGGCTCGGGGAGCTTTCAGGCGGTGAATTGCAGAGAGTGTTTTTGTCTCTTGCGCTTGAGCCTGTCCCGGATATCCTGCTGCTTGACGAGCCCGTATCAGGGATAGACAGGAACGGCCTTGAACTATTTTTCAGTCTTCTTTCAGATTTGCTTAAAAAATTTGACTTGTCCATAATCCTGGTGTCACACGATTTCAATATGGTAAGGCGCTACGCCGACAGGGTCATCTTCATCAACAGGACGGTTATCTGCAACGGAACGCCGGATGACGTCTTCAGCGACAAAAGGTTCATCATGGAATTCGGGAAAGTGGATTTATGAAAGAATTGCACGGCCTGCTTGACGCTATCCTGCCATTCGAATGGGCAGGATATGATTTCATGAAAAATGCATTCGCCGCGGTTTTGATGATATCTCCGCTTCTCGGTCTGCTGGGAACGATGGTCGTCAACAACAGGATGGCCTTTTTTTCCGATTCACTGGGCCATTCTTCCTTGACAGGTATTGCACTTGGCGTGCTTCTTGGCATTTCTGATCCTGTGTGGTCGATGCTTGTTTTTTCCATATTATTTTCTATTTCAGTGATCGTGATCAGGAGATATACCCAGGCCTCGACCGATACCACAATAGGGGCGCTTACCTCGACCGCCGTTGCCGCCGGCATTGTGATGCTTTCAAGAGGCGGCGGTTTCGGTAGATATACTTCATACCTCATCGGGGACATCCTGTCCATTTCCGGAGCTGATCTGCTGATGCTGCTGATAGTATCGGCATCAGTGCTGATTATCTGGTTTTTGCTTTTCAACAGGTTGTTCATTGTAAGCATAAACCGTTCTATTGCCCGCAGCAGAGGGATGAAGCCGAATCTTACGGAACTTGTCTTCACTCTGGTTATCGCCGCTGTGGTCGTTATCTCGATCAAATGGACAGGCCTGCTTATCATCAGCAGTTTGCTCGTGCTGCCGGCTGCCGCCTCAAGGAATATCTCGCGCAATATCAGGCAATATCATTTATATTCAATAGTCATATCCCTTTTTTCAGGGGTCAGCGGGCTTATACTATCATATTATTGGGATACGGCCACCGGCGCAACCATTGTGCTTGCAGCTTCGCTGGTCTATTTTGCCACTCTTTTTGCCAGACACAGGTCCGGCTGACCGTGTAGAATGTATGCAGGGGGATGCTGAATTGCAACTTTCCATATCCAATATTCCAGACGAAGGCTATCTGCGGGATGAATCACGCAGATCCGGGCGAGCCGACTCGATATCATTCCCTTTGAGCAGGGAAGAAATATCCCATGCCATGGCTCACATGTCGCATCACAGGATAAAGACGACCGTTCAAGGCGCGCGGACAGGTATAACCGCCGGAGCGGTACCATATGGCGGTCATATCCTCAACCTTGAAAAGATGAATAAGATTATCGGAATGAGATATTCGGAAAACAAAGACGCATATATCATGAATGTGCAACCAGGAGCGATTCTTGCGGATATCCGGAAGTTCATCGCCTCTGAAAGATCGGGCATATATTTCTTTCCGCCCGATCCTACCGAGACTACGGCGTCGATCGGCGGAATGACGGCGTGCAATGCATCGGGTGCGCGTTCGTACAAATATGGCCCCACGAGGAAATATATAGAAGGTCTGCATATCATTTTAGCTGATGGCTCGCCGGTATATCTATGCCGGAATGATGACAGGGCGCGTGGATTCAGGTTTTCGATCGAAACCACCGGCGGAAGGATTATTAAAGGCAGGCTGCCTGCATACCGCATGCCTGATGTGAAAAATGCCTCGGGATATTATACCGCGGAAAATATGGATTTGGTCGACCTATTTGTAGGAAGCGAGGGCACGCTTGGAATAATCTCCGAAATAGAGATACGGCTTTTAAAAAAGCCGGAGATCACTTGGGGTTTGATGACCTTTTTTCCGGACGAGCATAATGCAATCGGCTTTGTCAAGTTGTTGCGCGGGGATTCGGGGATCGTCCCGTCTGCCATCGAATATTTCAATCAGGCGGCATTAGCCCTTATCATGCCGGACAATGATAAAAGTACCGCGATTTATATCGAAATCGATGGTAACGACGAACAAAACATGATAGACTCAATGGTTGAAGTATCAAGGATTGCAGAAACTTTCGGCGGGAAGGAGGAAGACACCTGGATCGCATCCACCCCGGGATCAATGGATAAAATGAAGCGGTTCAGGCATTCGGCGCCGGAGGCTGTGAATACACTGATAGATGATATGCGCAAGGACACGCCGGAGCTTACGAAACTCGGGACTGACATGGCTGTCCCCGATGACAGGCTTGAGGAAACGATGGCCATGTATAGCCGCGATACGAAGATGCTTGGTGTCGAACCAGTGATGTTCGGTCATATAGGCGACAACCATGTTCATGTGAATGTGGTCGCCGGTTCGCCACGAAAGGCTGATGAAGTGAAACAAATGTACCTGCGATGGGCGCACGAAGTTGTAAGAAACGGCGGAACCGTGTCAGCCGAACACGGGATCGGCAAATTGAAAGTGGATTTTTTGAATATAATGTACGGCTCGGAAGGGATAAACGAAATGAAGGCAGTCAAGAAACAGTTCGATCCATATAATATTCTTAATCCCGGCAATTTATTCGGCAGCGGGGGGCGTACATGAACAACCTGTTATTCAGCATCAATGCCGTAGCGCCCGTATTCCTCATTGTACTCCTTGGCATGTTCTTGAAAAAGATCAAAATCATAAACGATAACTTTGTAACCATATCCGTGGACATCGTATTTAAGTTCGCACTGCCTGCGCTGATTTTTAGCGAGATAGCCAGAACGGATTTCAGGAGCGTATTCGACGCCGGTGTGATCATTTATTCGGTTATCGGGACGGTTATCCTCGTACTTGTGCTATATGCCGTTACATCGCACATAATAAAAGATAAGCGCGCAAAAGGCGCTTTTGTACAAGGGGTGTTCAGGAGCAATTTCGCCATCATCGGACTCCCGTTGATCTTCAACCTGTTCGGTCAGACAGGACTTGCGAAGAGCGCGGTTCTGCTGGCATTCATAATGCCGCTTTACAATATAACCGCGGTGGTATTGCTAACAGTCACATCGTCCGAAGTATCGGCAAAGGGTAATATGAAAATATTGCTCGGTATTATTAAAAATCCGCTCATCCTTGCAGTAGTCCTCGCATTCCCTTTCTCATATTTCAATATTACGCTTCCATATTTCATATCAAAGACGATGGATTATATGTCTGCATTGACGACGCCGCTTGCATTGTTGGGTATAGGGTGTTTTTTCACTTTCGCCGGCGTAAGAAAGAGGGTGGGGATCAGCGTTGCAGCAACGCTGCTGAGGATCCTGGCGACTCCCCTGATATTCACCATTATCGCGTATTTTATCGGTTTCAGAGGAGACGCCCTCGGATCGATCTTTATCCTTTTCGGCTCGCCGACAGCGGTCAGCAGCTTCATCATGGCCAAGGCAATGGGCAGCGATTCAGAACTTGCCGCGCATATAGTACTGATGACCACGCTTGGATCGGCGCTGACTATCTTTTCGGGGGTGCTGATCCTGAGGTCGATAGGGGCGATATGACAATGTGCGCTGATATATCCGGAAATTCTTCAATTTCCTTGACTTTTAAAATAAACTGTGTTAAATTTGTTTATGCTTCGTTTTGCAGGTCTTTTTTTTATGTCAAAAATGGGGCAGCGAAGCGCATATGCTCTTATGATTATTTAACAGAGGTGTTCAGGTGAGAACTAAGATTACGCTTGCATGCGGAGATTGCAAACAGAGAAACTATGATACGATGAAAAACAAGAAAAATGATCCGGATAGGATCGAAATGATGAAGTACTGCAGGTTCTGCCGTAAGCATACTTCACACAAGGAAACGAAATAGGACTGGAGGCATTTGGCTATGGCCGACAATCAAAGATACAGCAGGCTTGGTAATTTCCAAAAAAAATTCACCAGGTTTTTTGCGGAAATCAAGACTGAATTGAAAAAGGTTATATGGCCGACGTGGCCGCAGCTGATGAACAATACAGTGACCGTCCTCCTTGTGTGCCTGATAATCGGGCTCATAATCTGGATCGCAGACTTCGGGCTAACAAAGATACTTGAGCTGACACTTGTCAAGTAGGCAGAAGGAGGAAAAACAGGTAATGCTGCCAGAGACTGTGCCGGAAGAAGTGAAATGGTACGTAATCCATACTTACTCCGGTTACGAGAACAAAGTCAAAGCCAATCTTGAAAAAATTGTTGAAAACAGGAGCATGCAGGAGTACATCCTGGATATCGTCGTTCCGATGGAAGAGCAGATCGAGATCAGGGACGGCAAGAAGAAGGCGACTTTAAGGAAAGTGTTTCCGGGATATGTACTTGTCAAAATGATAATGTCCGACGAATCATGGTACGTGGTAAGGAACACCCGCGGCGTTACGGGCTTTGTCGGACCCGGATCCAAGCCTGTACCGCTTACCGACGAAGAAGTAAGGGCGATGGGAGTCGAAGAATTCCCGCCGATCGTGGATTATGAAGTGAATGACAGCGTAAGGGTGGTTTCGGGGCCGTTGGAAAATTTCATAGGCGTTGTTGAAGAGATCAATCTCGAGCGTAAAAAGGTGAAAGTGCTCGTTTCGATGTTCGGCAGGGATACCCCGGTCGAGCTGGAACTGGCTCAGATACAGAAATTATAAGAATTACTTATTTAATATTTAACACGATTGTTATGTTGGGAGGTGGATACAATTGGCCAAGAAGATCACTGCGTATGTAAAACTGCAGATCCCTGCAGGAAAAGCAACCCCGGCTCCACCGGTTGGACCAGCCCTTGGGCAGCACGGCGTTAATATCATGGCTTTTGTCAAGGAGTTTAATGAAAGGACCGCAAAAGAGGCGGGCATGATTATACCTGTAGTAATTACGGTATATGCCGACAGGTCGTTCAGCTTTATAACCAAGACGCCGCCCGCGTCGGTTTTGTTGATGAAGGCGTGCAAGATCGAAAGCGGTTCGGGAAAGCCGAATACTGAAAAGGTTGCTAAAATCACAAGGGAAGAAGTTAGGAAAATAGCTGAGCTCAAAATGCCGGATCTCAATGCTGCCAGCATTGAAAGTGCGATGAGCATGGTGGCAGGCACGGCGAGAAGCATGGGGATAACGGTTGTTGATTAAATTTCCTTGACTATTGTGGGAGGGATTGACTCCCGAAAATACCACACAGGAGATGATATTTATGAAAAGAGGAAAGAAGTATTTAGAAAGCCTGAAGATTGTTGACAAGCTCAGGCAGTATACCGCCGTAGAGGCAATGGAGCTCTCGCAGCAGACCGCCAAGGCCAAATTCGACGAGACCATCGAAGCGCATGTGAAGCTTGGAGTGGATTCGAGGCACTCAGACCAGCAAGTTCGCGGCGCTGTAGTCCTTCCTCACGGTACCGGTAAAAAGGTGAGGGTACTTGTCTTTGCAAAAGGGGACAAGGTGAAAGAAGCCGAGCAGGCAGGCGCCGAATATGCGGGGGCTGAGGATATGGTGGCGAAGATACAGAACGAGAACTGGTTTGAATTCGATGCTGTAGTCGCCACTCCGGACGTCATGGGGCTCGTCGGTAAATTGGGCAAGGTTCTCGGTCCGAAAGGACTTATGCCGAACCCCAAGGCCGGAACGGTTTCGATGGATGTCGCGAGGGCTGTCAAGGAGCTGAAAGCCGGCAAGATCGAATACAGACTCGACAAAACAAACATCATTCATTGCCCGATTGGAAAGGTCTCATTCGGGACAGAAAAACTGGTTGAGAATTTCAGGACCTTGATGGATGCCATCATCAAGGCAAAACCTGTGGCCTCGAAAGGCCAGTACCTCAAAAGCGTCGTAATCGCCGCAACGATGGGGCCGGGCATCAAGGTCAATCCGCTCAGGGTACTTGAATAATTTGAGGTAATATTGTAGTATGATGTGAGTATTGCCACAGACAGCAGGTTCCGGGGTGTGCCGTGTGAGCGGCGCATTCTCAGGTATAATGGCTTAGCCGCCTGCCGAGGCGAAAGTATATGATTCCGGATTGTTGGAATAGGTATTTTGCCTCTGTATTGTCTGTACAATACGGAGGTTTGTTTTTTATAAAAATATATTATTGACGGAGGTGAAAAAAGTGCCGGGAGAAAAAAGCCTGAAACAAAAAAAACAGGTGGTTGATGAACTCATAGAAAAGCTCAGATTAACGAAATCAATCGTATTAGCGGATTACAGAGGGCTTACAGTGGAGCAGGACACGCAGCTTCGAAATGCCCTGAGGAAAGCCGGAGTGGAATACAGAGTCATCAAGAATACCCTGTTCATCCGAGCTGCGAAAGAATGCGGCTTCGAGAATCCGGAGCACGGGCTGGAAGGCCCTACGGCAGCTGCATTCAGCGACGATTATGTGATGCCTGCGAAGGTTCTGCTTGAATACTCCACCAAGTTCGAGAAGTATAGCATAAAGGGCGGCATCGTCGATGGCAAGGCCGTTGATGCAAACGGCGTCAAATACCTTGCGGAATTACCGCCGAAGGAAGTCCTCATATCGAGGGTGCTTAGCGGTTTCAATGCGCCGATTACCGGTCTGGTCAATGTCCTGAACGCAAATATTAGGGGTTTGGTTGTTGCCCTGAATGCAATTGCTCAAAAACAATCAGCATGAAGAAACATAAAAAATTTGATATTATAATGGAGGTTTTGAAAAATGGCAAGCGAAAAGATCGCAAAATTAATTGAGGATGTAAAAACACTGACAGTTGTGGAATTATCCGAACTGGTAAAAGCACTGGAAACCGAATTTGGCGTATCAGCCGCTGCGGCTCCCGTCGTTGCGGTACAGTCCAACGGAGGCGCCGCTGCCGCTGCCGCTCCAGTTGCTGAAGAAAAAACTGAATTCAATGTAGTTCTTAAGGAAATCGGGCCCGAAAAAATAAAAGTAATAAAAGTCGTCAGAGAAATAACGGGATTGGGTCTGAAGGAAGCGAAAGACCTCGTGGAAGGCGCTCCAAGCAATGTCAAGGAAAATGTCTCAAAAGACGAGGCAAACGCGATTGCTGCGAAATTCCAGGACACCGGAGCAACAATCGAAATAAAGTAAGGCAGTATATGCCTTTCCTAATCAAGTGAATATGATGCCTGCCCTGCTTCATTATCCGAATATTGAGAAGGGCAGGCCTCTATATTAATGGTAAATATTAGCACAGGAAATATGTATAAAATAATTTGACAACGAAAAATCGTTATGTTAGAATGTTTTACTGCATTACATCCCATAAAGGCTGTTTTGTGTAGTTTTGTGCTTTTTTATTATACCACAACAGAATATTTTGCTCAATAACAGTCAATAATATAACTGATGGGAATTTATAGTGAATTTAGTATTATTTGCAATAGAGCAAAGTCAATACGGTAAAACTGGTTTCAACTTTCTTTCCGGCTTCTTGCAATACAAAGCCCGATTTATGCCCATCCCCAAATAATACAACGCTATGAGGTGGTTTTGATGGTTCATCCCGTGTCTTTGGGCAGAAAGGTCAGAAAAAGTTATTCAAAGATTGAAGAAATACTTGATATCCCAAATTTGATTGAGGTCCAGAGGGACTCTTATGAGAATTTCCTTAATGAAGGCCTTAGGGATGTATTTAGGGATATTTCACCGATTACGGATTATACGGGCAATCTGATTCTTGAATTCCGTGATTATTCTCTTGATGAAAATCCCAAGTATTCCGTTGAGGAATGCAAGGAGCGGGATACCACGTATTCTGCGCCGTTGAAGGTGAAGGTGCGCCTTATCAATAAGGGGACGGGGGAAGTCAAGGAACAGGATATATTCATGGGTGATTTCCCACTCATGACAGAGACCGGAACCTTTATCATTAACGGGGCTGAAAGGGTCATTGTAAGCCAGTTGGTCAGGTCACCCGGTATATACTTCTCCGACAAACTCGACAAGTCGGGCAAAAAGCTTTTTTCATCGACGGTCATCCCCAATAGGGGAGCATGGCTCGAGTACGAGACCGATTCTAACGATGTGATCTCGGTAAGGATCGACAGGACGAGGAAACTGCCTATAACCGTTCTTCTCCGCGCCCTTGGGTATGGATCGGATCTTGATATCATAGACGTACTCGGAGACGATGAGAGGGTTCTGGCAACAATACAGAAAGATAATACGAAATCCAAAGACGAGGGTACGATCGAGATATATAAAAGACTAAGACCCGGTGAACCGCCCACTATTGAAAGCGCAAGGACGTTGCTGAACAATCTCTTCTTCGATCCTAAGAGGTATGACCTTGCGAAATTTGGCATCTACAAGTTCAACAAGAAATTGTCGATAGCGGCAAGGATAAGCGGTTTTATAAGCGCGGACGATGTGTCCGACCCTAAGACCGGCAAAATTATTGTGAATAAAGGCGATATCATCGACAGGAAAAATGCCGGGGCTATCCAGAACTGCGGAATAAACTCCGTTTCCCTCGATGTGAATGGAAGAAAGGTAAGAGTCCTTGGGAATAATACAGTTGATATAAGGTCCTTCATAAAGTTTGATGTCAAAGATATAAAACTGACGGAAAAGGTGCGCTATGACGTTCTTTCCCGTATCCTCGAGGAACATGGCGGAAAAAGCGAGGAAGAGCTGAAGGCCGTACTTGCCGAGTATGTCGACAAACTCGTACCGAAGAACATAACGACGGATGATATAATCTCCTCCGTAAACTATCTTGTTAATTTGAATTATGGCATAGGCTCCGTAGACGATATAGACCATCTTGGCAACAGGAGGCTGCGCTCAGTCGGGGAACTCCTTCAGAACCAGTTCAGGATAGGGCTTGCAAGGATGGAAAGAGTAGTAAGGGAAAGGATGACAATACAGGATATCGACATTGTCACTCCCCAGGCGCTTATAAATATACGGCCGGTTGCCGCCGCGATCAAGGAATTCTTCGGCAGCAGCCAGCTTTCCCAGTTTATGGATCAGACCAATCCGCTTGCCGAATTGTCTCATAAAAGGCGCCTCAGCGCACTCGGGCCCGGTGGATTGAGCAGGGACAGGGCAGGATTCGAGGTACGCGACGTTCATCATTCGCAGTACGGGAGGATGTGCCCGATAGAGACGCCTGAAGGCCCGAACATCGGTCTTATCAGCCAGTTGAGCACTTACGCCCGCGTCAATGAATACGGATTTATTGAGTCCCCATACAGACGGATCGACAGGACGACCGGGGTCGTTACAAAGCAGATCGATTACCTATCAGCCGATCTGGAAGACGAATACCGTATCGCCCAGGCAAATGAGCAGCTTGATTCTGAAGGCAGGTTTGTAAGCAAGAGAGTGCTCGTAAGGTATAAGGACGAGATCATAGAGACTGACAAAGAAACGGTCGAATACATGGATGTCTCGCCCAAGCAGCTTGTTTCGGTCGCAACGGCTATGATACCGTTTTTGGAGAACGATGATGCCAACAGGGCGCTTATGGGTTCCAACATGCAGCGGCAGGCCGTGACCCTGATCAAGACCGAAGCCCCCATCATTGCCACTGGAATCGAATACAGGGCTGCGCTGGACTCGGGTGTGGCGGTCGTTGCTCGCAGCAGCGGTACTGTTGCCAAAGTCACAGCTAATGAGATCGTAGTAACGGGCAAGAACAATAAACGTGATAGTTATAAACTTTTGAAATACATGAGATCCAACCAGGGAACTTGCATAAACCAGAGACCTATCGTCAGGGCGGGAGATAAAATCGAGAAGGGTGACATAATAGCTGACGGCCCTTCCACATCGGAAGGAGAGATATCCCTGGGCAAGAATATCCTCATCGGGTTCATGACCTGGGAAGGATACAATTATGAAGACGCCATCCTGATAAGCGAAAAGCTCGTAAAGGATGATACCTTCACTTCCATACACATAGAAGAGTATGAGGCCGAGGCCCGTGATACCAAACTCGGACCGGAAGAAATAACGCGCGATATCCCGAATGTGAGCGAGGAATCATTGAAGGACCTCGATGACATGGGGATAATCAGGATAGGCGCCGAAGTCCGTTCGGGCGATGTATTAGTCGGCAAGGTCACTCCGAAAGGAGAGACCGAGCTAACAGCCGAAGAAAGGCTCCTGAGAGCGATATTCGGAGAGAAAGCCAGGGAAGTGCGCGATACGTCGCTGCGCGTGCCACACGGCGAACAGGGCATCATCGTAGATGTGAAGGTATTTTCGCGTGAGAACGGCGATGAACTGCCGCCAGGAGTCAATGAACTTGTGAGGGTCTATATCGCTCAAAAGAGGAAGATATCGGTCGGAGACAAGATGGCGGGAAGACACGGGAACAAAGGTGTTATTTCCCGGATACTGCCTGAAGAGGATATGCCGTTCCTGCCTGATGGTACGCCTCTCGAGATAGTGCTGAACCCTCTCGGGGTGCCGTCGAGGATGAATATCGGGCAGGTTCTCGAGACACATCTCGGGTATGCGGCCAAGGCGCTCGGCTGGCAGATAATGACGCCTGTATTCGATGGCGCCAATGAGATTGAAATAATGGATACCCTCAAGCTTGCAGGCCTTCCTGAAGACGGCAAGACGGAGCTGTACGACGGCCGCACTGGCGAACCTTTTGACAATAGGGTCACGGTAGGCTATATGTACATGATGAAACTGCTGCATCTTGTCGACGACAAGATACACGCGCGTTCGACAGGCCCGTATTCGCTGGTTACGCAGCAGCCTCTGGGCGGTAAGGCGCAATTCGGCGGACAGCGCTTCGGAGAGATGGAAGTGTGGGCGCTTGAAGCATACGGCGCCGCGTTCACATTGCAGGAAATACTTACTGTAAAGTCAGACGACGTTGTCGGCAGGGTAAAGACCTACGAAGCCATCGTTAAGGGCGAAAACGTACCGGAGCCGGGTATCCCGGAATCCTTTAAGGTACTTATCAAGGAGCTTCAAAGCCTTGCTCTCGATGTAAAGGTCTATTCGGAAGAGCAGGAGGAGATCCAGATCAAAGAATCCGCCGATGACGAATTTGAGGAGCTCAGCGTCAATATTGAGGGCCGGGAGGATGAAGGCCCGCTTTCGGAATACGAGGATTTCGATGAGGAAGAACCCGTCGATGAAGAAGCAGGCATCAATGATTTTGACGCCAGCGGAATCACCCCCGAAGAGCACCTTGACGAAGCAACTCTGGATGAAAACCTTGTAGGCGGCCTTTTTGAGGAAGCCGG
>CAYWGM010000011.1:19344-23388 GCA_964457875.1 uncultured Eubacteriales bacterium
ATGAATTAGATAATGAATTAGATGACGAAATAGATAGTGAAATAGAAGATGAAGCATACCCCGAGGAATAATGTTCTGAAAGGAGAAAAACCGCAGTGTTTGAATTAAACAACTTTGATTCTATCCAGATCGGACTGGCTTCTCCCGAGAAGGTCAGAGAATGGTCAAGGGGAGAAGTCAAGAAACCTGAAACTATAAACTACAGGACATTGAAGCCCGAAAGGGACGGCTTGTTCTGCGAACGCATATTCGGGCCGCAAAAGGACTGGGAATGCCACTGCGGTAAATACAAGAGGATCCGTTACAAGGGGATCGTCTGCGACAGGTGCGGGGTAGAAGTGACCCGTTCGAAGGTGCGCAGGGAAAGGATGGGGCACATCGAACTGGCTGCGTCGGTTTCGCATGTCTGGTATTTCAAAGGCATACCCAGCAGGATCGGCCTTATGCTCGACATGTCGCCCAGAGCCCTTGAAAAGGTGCTCTATTTTGCCTCATACGTAGTAATCGACCCCGGTCAGACGCCGCTTTCGAAAAAGCAGATATTGACTGAAAAAGAGTACAGGGACAGCGTCGATAAATTCGGATACAAGTTCAAGGCGGCGATGGGTGCTGAGGCAATCAAGCAGCTGTTGATGGAGATAGACCTTGAAGTGCTCTCGAAGCAACTTCGGACCGAACTCGCCGAGGCTTCAGGCCAAAAGAGGGTCAGGACCATAAAGAGGCTCGAGGTCGTCGAAGCATTCAGGCTTTCCGGCAACCGGCCCGAATGGATGGTGCTTGACGTTATTCCCGTGATACCACCTGAATTACGCCCCATGGTCCAACTCGACGGCGGCAGGTTTGCCACCTCCGACCTGAATGACCTCTACAGGAGAGTCATCAATCGCAATAACCGTTTAAAAAGGCTGCTTGATCTCGGTGCGCCCGATATCATCGTACGTAATGAAAAAAGGATGCTTCAGGAAGCTGTCGACGCGCTTATCGACAACGGTCGCCGCGGAAGACCCGTGACCGGACCCGGCAACAGGCCCCTCAAGTCGCTTTCTGATATGCTCAGGGGCAAGCAGGGACGTTTCCGTCAGAATCTCCTCGGCAAACGTGTCGACTATTCGGGTCGTTCGGTCATCGTTGTAGGCCCGGAGCTCAAGATTTTCCAGTGCGGTCTTCCCAAGGAAATGGCGCTGGAATTGTTCAAACCATTTGTAATGAAGAAGCTTGTCATAGACTCGCTTGCTCATAATATAAAGAGCGCCAAGAGGATGGTCGAAAGGGTGAGGCCGGAAGTCTGGGATGTCCTTGAAGAGGTTATTTCAGAGCATCCGGTACTGCTCAACCGCGCCCCGACGTTGCACAGACTCGGCATCCAGGCGTTCGAGCCCATATTGGTGGAAGGCAGGGCGATCAAGCTCCATCCGCTTGTCTGCGCCGCTTATAATGCCGACTTTGACGGCGATCAAATGGCGGTGCACGTTCCTTTATCGGCGGAGGCACAGGCAGAAGCCCGGTTCCTGATGTTGTCCGCTAATAATCTGCTTGCGCCCAAGGACGGGAGACCTATCGTAGTGCCGACCCAGGATATGGTACTGGGGAGTTATTACCTTACGATCGACAAGTCCGGCGTAAAAGGCGAGGGCAATACCTACTCATCCGTTGACGAGGCCGTCATGGCTTATGAAAACGGTGCGCTTGCGCTGCATGCGGCCATCAGCGTAAGGATGGGAGAACAGAGCAGCCACAGGACGGTCAAGACGACCGTAGGGCGATTGATCTTCAACGAAGCCATACCTCAGGATCTCGGATTTGTTGACAGAAGCACCCCTGAAACGGCGTTTGATCCCGAATTGAATTTCCTTATCGGAAGGAAAGAGCTTGCGAAAATAATCGACAGGTGCATCAAGACGCATGGGACGACGAACACGGCAATCGTACTCGATAAGATAAAGAGACTCGGGTTCAAGTATTCCACCAGAGGCGCCGTCACTATCGGCGTTTCCGATATGATCATACCTGAGGTTAAGAAGAAGTATCTCGCAGAAGCCGAGGAGAGAATAGAGAATGTCATAAAACAATTCAAGAGGGGACTTATATCGGAAGAGGAAAGATATAATTCCGTCATAACCATCTGGACGGAAACCAGTGAAAGCGTCACAAATGCGTTGATGTCAAACCTTGGAAGATATAATCCGCTGTATATCATGGCGAACTCCGGAGCGAGGGGAAATGTCAGTCAGATCAAGCAGCTTGCGGGCATGAGGGGATTGTTCTCGGATACATCGGGCAAGATACTCGAAAACCCCATAAGATCCAACCTGCGTGAGGGGCTTAATGTTCTGGAGTATTTTATATCGTCCCACGGCGCAAGGAAAGGACTTGCCGATACCGCGCTGCGTACTGCCGATTCAGGATACCTTACCCGCCGCCTCGTCGATGTCAGCCAGGATATAATCATCCGCGAGATCAACTGCGGTACGCATAAAGGATTTGAAGTTTCTGACATAAAGGACGGAGTCGACGTCATCGAGACATTGTCCGAGAGGATAATAGGCAGGTATGTGCCGGAGCCGGTATTGCACCCTGATACAGGGGAGGTCATTGTCGATACCGACACGAAGATTACCGACGGAATGGCCGATAAGATCATCAAAGCAGGCATTAAGAAGGTCAGGATCCGTTCAATACTCACATGCCAGGCCGAATATGGCGTTTGTGCAAGGTGCTACGGAGCCAATCTGGCTTCGAACGAGGATGTGAATGTCGGCGAAGCCGTGGGTATAATAGCGGCGCAATCCATCGGCGAGCCGGGCACCCAGCTTACAATGAGGACGTTCCATACGGGCGGCGTTGCCGGCGATGACATCACCCAGGGTCTCCCGCGTGTCGAGGAACTCTTTGAGGCAAGGAAGCCGAAAGGTCTTGCAATAATTTCCGAGACTGACGGTAAAGTAAAGATAAATGACTCCAAGAAGAAGAGAGAGATAGTGGTTAGTTCCGAGGACAGCGAATCCAGGAGTTATGTCATTCCATACGGTTCAAGGATCAAGGTCGAAGATGGCGATTATGTGGAAGCAGGCGACGAACTCACCGAGGGATCGGTGAATCCGCATGATCTTCTTAAGATAAAAGGATTAAAGGGCGTACAGGCTTACCTGCTGCAGGAAGTGCAGAAGGTTTACAGGCTGCAGGGCGTTGATATCAACGATAAGCATATCGAAGTGATTGTGCGACAGATGCTGAGGAAAGTCAAGATCGAGGACTCGGGAGATACAACTCTGCTGCCGGGCGGCCTTTATGATGCATTTGACTTCGAGCAGGAAAACGCAAAGGTGAGCGCTGCCGGATTAAGGCCGGCGACCTGCAGATGGACGCTCCTCGGTATAACAAAGGCCTCGCTTGCCACAGATTCGTTCCTGTCGGCAGCATCATTCCAGGAAACGAACAGGGTACTTACCGAAGCTGCAATAAAAGGGAAGATAGACCCGCTGGTGGGATTGAAGGAAAATGTGATAATCGGGAAATTGATCCCCGCAGGCACCGGTATGAGCCGTTACCGTGATATTTCGATAAGCGTCACTTCGGAATCTTGACAAGGGATGAGGAGCAGTGTAAAATATCTCGTGCGCACAGACCTTGGTTGCGACGGCATAACGTCATTCGGAGGATGGTCGGATTGTTGGAGATATTGAAAACCGATAATAAGGCAATAGGTATCAAGCAATCGTTAAAGGCAGTGGAAAACGGCCAGGCATTGAAGGTTTTTATTGCGCGCGATGCCGATGGCAGAGTCACAAGGGATCTGCAGGAGTTATGCATCCAGAGGTCCATAGAAGTAGTGTTCGTCGACTCGATGAAGCAGCTCGGGAGGGCGTGCGGGATTAGTGTCGGCGCTTCGGCCGCCTGCATAAAAGCGTGATATGCGGCGCATTGCAGTGTCAGCCATCGGTCGCAAAAGTGCTCACGTATAACATATACGCTCCGCTTTTTGCGCCTCGGCTTCCTTGCACTGCTTGCATCTGACGCTTTTATGCAAGCAAAGTGGCGTGATAT
>CAYWGM010000011.1:23488-29908 GCA_964457875.1 uncultured Eubacteriales bacterium
GTGATATTTTAATGAAAGGAGGTGGAATGGATTGCCGACATTCAATCAGCTTGTAAGAAAAGGCAGAGAGACTACAAAAACCAAATCGACTTCTCCGGCACTTCAAAAGTCGTTCAATACTTTGAAGAAAAAGCCGATATCGCTTAGTTCTCCGCAGAAACGAGGAGTCTGCACGGTCGTGAAGACAGTTACCCCGAAAAAGCCCAATTCAGCGCTGAGAAAGGTTGCAAGGGTCCGTCTTACGAACAGTATAGAGGTCACTTCCTATATACCGGGGATCGGGCATAATCTGCAGGAGCATAGCGTAGTACTCATCAGAGGCGGAAGGGTCAAGGATCTTCCGGGGGTAAGGTATCACATAATCAGAGGTACGCTGGATACCGCCGGTGTGGCCAAAAGGATGCAGGGAAGGTCGAAATATGGCGCTAAGAGACCGAAGTCCAGCGCCGCTGCGAAATAATAATTGAATAATCAGGTGCGAAGTACCAGTACCTTGTTTAATATAGTCTATTAAACGTGTCACGTACGAAGCGCCGGCGCCGGTCATTATGACCGCGAGTACCTGTGAATCAATATTTTGAAGGAGGGAAGAAAGGTGCCGAGAAAAGGACATGTTCCAAAGCGTGATGTCCTGCCAGATCCATTGTATAACAGCAAAATGGTTTCGAAACTCATCAATAAAGTAATGCTCATGGGCAAAAAGGGAGTTGCCCAGAGAATTTGTTATGATGCCTTCGATATAATCAAAGAAAAAACGGGGAAAAATCCTCTTGAAGTCTTTGAGCAGGCATTGAACAGTATCATGCCCGTGCTTGAAGTCAAGGCGCGCAGGGTAGGCGGCGCGACATACCAGGTTCCCATGGAGGTAAGGCCTGAAAGAAGGCATACGCTTGGGCTCAGATGGTTGATTAATTACGCCCGTGAAAGAAGCGAAAAGACAATGAAGGAAAGGCTTGCCGCAGAAATAATGGATGCAGTGAACGGTCTTGGGGGAGCTTTCAAAAAGAAAGAAGACACTCATAAGATGGCGGAATCCAATAAGGCATTTGCTCATTATAAATGGTGAAAATGATGTCCAGGGAATTCAGCCTTGAAAACACAAGAAATATCGGTATCATGGCCCATATAGACGCCGGTAAGACCACTACGACCGAGCGGATACTGTTCTACACCGGAAGGGTCCACAAGATGGGTGAAGTCCATGAGGGCGCAGCCACTATGGACTGGATGGAGCAGGAGCAGGAGAGGGGCATTACCATAACATCCGCCGCTACTACTGCGGAATGGAAGGGTATAAGGGTGAACATCATCGATACCCCGGGGCATGTCGACTTCACTATGGAAGTCGAAAGATCCCTGCGTGTGCTTGATGGTTCCGTCGCTCTTTTCTGCGCCAAGGGAGGCGTTGAGCCGCAATCTGAGACTGTCTGGAGACAGGCTGACAAGTACAGGGTTCCAAGGATCGCCTATGTAAACAAGATGGATATTTCCGGAGCGGATTTCTTCAATTGCATCGAAATGATGAAGAAAAGGCTGAAAGCCAATGCGGTTGCTATCCAGCTCCCCATCGGCAAAGAGGACAGCTTCACAGGCATCATCGACCTTGTTTCCATGAAGGCATTCTATTATAAGGATGAGATGGGCAAAATCATCGAAGAGGCGCCCATACCGGCAGACCTCGCGGATGATGCTGAGCTGTACAGGATCCATCTAATGGAATCCGTTGCCGAAAATAATGAAGCTTTAATGGAAAGATACCTTGATGCGGAGCCCATTACTGTTGAAGAGCTGAAGGCAGGCATACGAGATGCAACGATCCGTCATGGAATGATACCGGTCACATGCGGCTCGTCATACCGCAACAAGGGCGTTCAGCTGCTGCTTGACGCGATTAACGACTATATGCCCTCACCGCTTGATATACCGCCGGTACAAGGCGTCACCGACCAGGACGGGGATGAAGACGGGGAGGAGGTTGTCGAAAGAAGGCCTGACGACGATGGGCCCTTTGCCGCGCTTGCCTTTAAAATAGTCACAGACCCTTATGTCGGGAAGCTTTGCTACTTCAGGGTATATTCAGGGACTCTCAAGGCCGGCTCGTATATATATAATTCGACGAGAGGCCGCAGGGAGAGGATCGGAAGGCTGCTTCAGATGCACTCAAACCACAGGGAAGACGTAGAAGCAGTATATTCGGGCGATATTGCCGCCGTCGTCGGCCTGAAGGATACGACCACGGGTGACACGCTGTGCAGCGAGGATGAGCCTATAATACTGGAATCCATGGATTTCCCGGAACCTGTAATATCCATAGCCATCGAGCCCAAGACAAAAGCCGGACAGGATAAGATGGCGATAGCGCTGCAAAAGCTGTCAGAAGAGGATCCTACTTTCAAAACCAATACCAACCCCGATACCGGGCAAGTCATTATTTCCGGGATGGGCGAGCTGCATCTGGAAATCATCGTTGACAGACTGTTCAGGGAATTCAAGGTTGAAGCCAATGTCGGCAAACCACAGGTTGCCTATAAGGAGACCATCCGTAAAGCTGTCAAGTCAGAAGGACGTTTTATCAGACAGTCCGGAGGCCGGGGCCAATACGGGCATTGCTGGCTTGAGATCGAGCCTCAGGAAAAAGGGTATGGCTACACCTTTGTAAATGCGATAACCGGCGGAGTCATACCAAAGGAATATATCCCGGCGATCGACGAGGGAGTCCGCGACGCCCTGAATAATGGAGTCTTGGGAGGATTCCCCGTACTTGATATCAAGGTCACTGTTTACGATGGTTCATATCACGAGGTGGATTCATCGGAGATGGCATTCAAGATCGCTGCGTCCATGGCCTTCAAGGATGGCTGCAGGAATGCCGATCCGACGCTGCTTGAACCTGTGATGCGGGTAGATGTGGTCATTCCTGAGGATTATATGGGTGATGTCATGGGGGATCTTAACTCCAGAAGAGGCCATATCGACGGTATGGAGGCAAGGGCGGGCGCGCAGGTGATCATCTCACACGTCCCGCTTTCCGAGATGTTCGGTTATGCCACTGTACTAAGGTCGATGACCCAGGGAAGAGGCACATTCACGATGCAATTCAGCCACTATGAACAAGTGCCCGCGAATATACAGAAATCCGTACTGATGATTATGTAATTAATTATTGCATACTGTTCAGGAATAGCTTAAAATAATGTATAATTCCTAAAGTTATAAGCACACTGATATGAGGAGGAGATTTAATAATGGCTAAAGCCAAATTTGAAAGAACAAAACCACACATCAACATCGGAACGATCGGTCACGTCGATCATGGCAAGACCACCCTGACGGCTGCTATTACAAAAGTGCTGGGATATAAGGATCCGAGCATCAGCTTTATGGCATATGACCAGATAGACAAGGCCCCGGAAGAGAAGGAAAGGGGTATCACGATCAATACGGCCCACGTGGAGTATAACACTGTGGCAAGGCACTATGCCCATGTCGATTGCCCGGGGCATGCCGACTATATCAAGAACATGATCACCGGCGCAGCTCAGATGGACGGCGCCATACTCGTAGTTTCAGCAGCGGATGGACCCATGCCTCAGACAAGAGAACACATTCTTCTTGCCCGTCAGGTTGGGGTGCCATACATAGTTGTTTTCTTAAACAAGTGTGATATGGTAGACGACGAAGAGCTGATAGAACTGGTCGAAATGGAACTCAGAGAACTGTTGAGCTCTTATGAATTCCCCGGTGACGACATTCCCATCATAAGAGGTTCCGCCCTGGTTGCTCTCGAATCGCAGTCAAAGGATCCGGAAGCTCCCGAATACAAGTGCATCTGGGAATTGATGAATGCGGTCGACGAATATATACCGACTCCCAAGAGGGATGTGGACAAACAATTCATTATGTCCGTCGAGGACGTCTTCTCGATCACAGGCCGCGGCACGGTTGCTACGGGCAGAGTTGAAAGAGGAGTTGTCAAAGTCGGTGACGATGTTGAGATCGTCGGATTGATGGACGCCCCGAGGAAGACCGTTGTCACAGGTGTTGAAATGTTCAGGAAGCTTCTTGATCAGGCGGTCGCAGGTGACAATATAGGTATCCTGCTGAGAGGCATACAGCGCAATGAGGTCGAAAGAGGGCAGGTCATCGCCAAACCCGGTTCGATCAAGCCGCATACGCATTATAAAGGCCAGGTCTACGTCCTGACAAAAGAAGAAGGCGGAAGACATACCCCGTTCTTTAACGGATACAGGCCGCAGTTTTATTTCAGGACGACTGACGTTACCGGAGTTGCCGAACTTCCGCAGGGAGTTGAAATGGTTATGCCGGGCGACCACATTAATATGACGATCAAGCTGATAACCCCCATCGCTATGGAAGTCGGACTCAAGTTCGCTATCCGTGAGGGCGGCAGGACCGTCGGCGCAGGTACGGTTACCGAAATCATCGAGTAGTATCGGGTAATCATGTATTCATGTGATTTTGTAATGTAAAATAATAGAGCTGCATGACGATTGA
The DNA here is from genome assembly GCA_964457875.1 of uncultured Eubacteriales bacterium. GTDB lineage: Bacteria > Bacillota > Clostridia > Acetivibrionales > CAYWGM01 > CAYWGM01. The sequence goes on from CAYWGM010000011.1 coordinate 28,004, forward strand.
CTGACAATCCATGCAGCTTTTATTTTTGGCGCGGGACTATCCTGTCTCCTGTTTTTATGTTTAAAGAATCTATCGCGCCGCTTGGCAATTCGATGACACAAGCGGCATTTTTTATAATTGCGGTGACGCGCCATGGTTTGAGGCTTTTTATGAGATGGACGGCCTTGTTTCCAGAATCTGTAAAGACCACATCGATAGGGAATCTCATGAAAAATGTATGTACAGAGTTGCATGGCTTCAAAATGAATGCACTGCAGGGCGGAAACGATCTTTTGCCCATCAGGCCCAAAAACCTGGAAAAGAATGTATCAGCGATAGTGCAGTTCTCAAGGATATGCATCATGAAACCATTATAAAACAGAATGACTAACATTTTCAACGAATTATCTTATTCTCAAATTCAAACATTATATGTGATATGAAAAAGTATAAACCATTCAATAAATTAATAGCAACAGCAATTATATTCTTTATCGCATCGGCTGTGATCCTGGCCGGCTCCGCATGCAGCCTTCTGCAGGGCGGGCAGCGCGTGAAGAAGGACGTCACTCTCGAAGGACAGGATGTTGGAGGTTTTTCTGCGGAAAAAGCGAGGGAGGCAATCGAAGAGCAAGCAAAGAAAAAGGATAGATCCCCGGTAAATGCCGCATTGAAGCCCGGCACCTTCGAATTGGTCCGTGCAACCAAAGGAACGAAAGTCGACGTCGAAGGCACGCTCGAGATGCTGATGGAGGCGGAAAAAGGCCAAGACGTCAAACTACAAATCGATAGTGTCGATCCTGCGGTAACAGATGATATGATCATGAAATCTATGGTCAAAATCGGGACATATACCACGGTCTTATACGATGATCAGGAATCAAGGGTCAACAATATCAGGCTCGCATCGGAAAAAATCAGTCAATGCGTCATACCACCCAAGTCTGAATTCTCATTCAATGGAATAGTCGGCAGGCGGACCGATGCAAAAGGCTATGAAGAAGCCCCGATAATTATCAGTACGGAGGACGGACCAAAGGGCGGATATGGGGTCGGCGGCGGCATATGCCAACTTTCTACCACGATTTATAATTCAGCGTTATCCTGCAGGCTCGATATAACCGAGAGGCACCTCCATTCAAAAAAGGTACCCTATGTCGACAGGGGCGACGATGCTACGGTGGCGTACGGTAAAGCCGACCTGAAGTTCAAAAACAACCGCGATTATCCGATAGTGTTCAGGATCACCCTGGATAAGGATTCACTGACGGTTGATATATATGAAAACAGGATGCTATAATAAAAATAAATGTTCAATATAGCGGAAGAATTAAAGAAAATGCCCGACAAACCGGGCGTTTATATTATGAAGGATGAAAAAGGCGTCACCCTGTATGTGGGCAAGGCAATAAACCTCAGGAACAGGGTCAGGCAATACTTTCAGCTCTCTTCGGCCCAGAACCCGAAGACAAGGGCTTTATCAGGCAAGATACGCACATTTGAATACATCGTCACCGACAGTGAGATGGAGGCCCTCATACTCGAATGTAACCTGATCAAGCAAAATAAGCCGCGATATAACATAAAGCTGGTTGATGATAAAAGCTATCCTTTTATAAAAATCACGATGAATGAGCGTTTCCCGAGGATATTGTTCACACGGAGGGTCGAGAGGGACGGGGCGCGGTATTTCGGCCCTTATTCCAGCGCCGGTTCGGTGAGGACGGCGATAGATCTTGTCAAGAGGCTTTTCCCGATAAAGACATGCAAAAAGTCGCTCCCCGGTGATATAGGCAAGGGAAGGCCGTGCCTCAACTATCATATATTCCAGTGTCCCGGTCCCTGCCTGGGCGGACTTGGAGAATCAGAATACCGCCTGGTGATGGAAGACATCTGCAGTTTTCTGTCCGGACGGCAGGAACAGGC
>CAYWGM010000011.1:30008-33927 GCA_964457875.1 uncultured Eubacteriales bacterium
ATCTTCGAGGGCACCGTCGACGATAGCGACGCCGAACTGCTCGGTTCCTTCATCGGCCAATATTATAATGCCTCGGACTTCATACCTGCCAGGCTGCTGCTGCAGACAGCCGCTGACGGTATGGACATGCTGTCGGAGTGGCTTTCGGGCAAAAAAGGATCCAAGGTGAGTATCACTGTCCCGAAAAGGGGAACGAAGCTTGAATTGGTGCGCATGGCGGCCAGGAATGCCGGGCTTGAACTGGAACAGCACAAACTCAGGGCCGGCAGGGGCATGCAACTGCTGGAGAGCCTTGGGTATCTGGGGCGTATCACCGGTCTGAAAAGTGCGCCCGCGCGTATCGAGGCCTTTGATGTCTCAAATATCGGCCCGGTTGATAAGGCCGCTTCCATGACGGTATTCAGGAACGGCGTTCCTGAGAAGGACGATTACAGGATGTTCAGGATAAAGACAGTGGCGATGCAGGACGATTATGCCGCAATGCAGGAGGCGGTACACAGACGGTTCAGCCGCGACGGCAAGTCCGCCGACCGCAGCTTCGGAGACACGCCCGACCTGATATTGGTCGACGGCGGCGTCGGGCATGTCGGCGCGGTCACGGAGGTATTGAACAATCTGGGCATAAGCATACCTGTTTATGGCCTGGTGAAGGACGACAGGCACAGGACGCGCGGCATCGTGAGCGTTACGGGGGATGAGGCCAATCCGTCCGTCGATGTGATGAGGCTTTTATCACATATTCAGGATGAGGCTCACCGCTTCGCGATCAATTACAGCAGGAAGCTGCATGGTCGGAGTTATAAGGCTTCGGAGCTTGACGGGATCAAAGGCATCGGTGATTCGCGCAAAAAGGCCTTGTTGAAGCATTTCAAATCAATCAAGGCTATACGCGAAGCCGGTGTCGACGGGCTTGCGGCTTCGGGGCGGGAGATGAACAGGTCTTCCGCGCAAAATGTTTATGACCACTTCCATGCCGATGGAGATTAAGGAAAGAATGGAAAGGTAAGAAAGGTAAGAAAGGTAAGAAAGGTAAGAAAGGTAAGGATAGGATATGGCAGTATATGCTATTGCGGACCTGCACCTCTCGCTGACGGCTGAAAAGCCGATGGACATATTCGGCGACAGGTGGGAAGGGTATGTCTGGAAAATCAAATCTGCCTGGGAAGACACGGTTCAGAATGATGATGACAGTATCATTATCCCGGGAGATTTTTCATGGGCTACATATATTGAGGACACCGCGGCCGATTTCAATTTCCTCGAAGCGCTCCCGGGCAAAAAATATATCTTCAAAGGCAACCATGACTACTGGTGGACGACGGCCAGCAAAATCGACAAGTTCTTCACGGCGCACGGCTATAGGACCATCACCGTACTCAATAACGACTTCGTCGAAGCCGGGGGTCTGACGGTATGCGGCACGAGGGGATGGAAATCGCCGGGTGACGACGGATTCGGGGAAGAAGATCGTAAGCTGTATGAAAGGGAGCTGATAAGACTTGAATTGTCACTGAAGAAGGCCGTTGACGCGCGTTCGCCCAACGCACATCTGCCAAAGGAACATCTGCCAAAGGAACATGAAATAATTGTCGCGCTCCACTACCCGCCGTTCAACAAGAAAGGCGAGTTCTCCGGGTTTACCGAAATAATGAAGCGATTCGGCGTCAAGAGGTGCATTTACGGCCATATGCACGGTGAATCCCTGAAAAGGGCGATCGTCGGTCAGGCAGATGGTATTGAATATATGAATGTATCAGCGGACTACCTTGATTTCAAGCCCTATTTAATCTCGGGGCAATAACGCCGGAACGGATAAAGTTGTTGGAAATTGCAGAATCAGTATGTTATAATGTTGACTGCATTTAGAATCGGTTAAACTGGAGGACTTGTTTGTAATGAATACAAAGGTTGAGATACTTGAAAAGAACGTAATACAGTTGGAAATCGAACTTGACGCCGACAAATTCGAAGAAGGCATGCAGAGATCATTTTTTAAAAACGCAAAAAGGTTCAATGTGCCTGGGTTCAGGAAGGGCAAGGCCCCGAGGAAGATCGTCGAGAAATATTTCGGCGAGGAGTCCCTATATGAAGACGCCATGAATTTCTTATGTCCTGACGCATATGATATCGCTGTCAGCGAAAATAACCTGCATCCTGTCGACAGGCCTGAGATCGACGTAAAGCAGATCGGCAGCGGGAGAACTCTCATATTTACAGCCAAGGTCACCATAAAGCCCGAAGTCAAAATAGAAGGCTACAAGGGGATTGGGGTCGAGAAGCTGATAGTCGCGGTGAGCGACGAAGACCTTGAGTCGGAATTCATGAAAGTGCTGGAAAAGAACGCAAGGACCATAACGGTCGAGGATCGCGGCATACAGAACGAAGATATAGTCACTTTGGATTTTATAGGCGCCATAGACGGCAAGCCGTTTCAGGGAGGAGAAGCCGCCGATTATGTGCTGAACGTGGGTTCAGGCATGTTCATACCCGGTTTCGAGGAACAGGTCGTCGGTATGAAAAAGGGAGAGGAAAAGCAATTTGCGGTCACGTTCCCCGAAGATTATTTCCATAAGGAAATTGCCGGAAAAGAATCCTTATTCAATGTAACGATAAAAGAAATAAAGGTGAAGGAGCTTCCGGCTGCCGATGATGAATTTGCTAAAGACATAAGCGAATTCGATACGCTCGACGCATACAAGGCCGATCTGCGCAAGAAACTCGAGGATGCCGCTGCGCATGAGGCGGAACACAGGGCGGAAGACGAGCTTATTGACAAGCTTCTTGAGAAGAGCGAGGCCGATATCCCGCAGATCATGATCGAAAAAAGGGTAGACGGCTACATACGCGATTTTGAAATCCGGCTCAATATGCAATACGGCGGTATCTCACTCGAGAAATTCCTTGAGATAACAAAGACCGATATGAGCATGTTCAGGAAGCGTTATGAGGCCATGGCCGAGAGGTCGGTCAGGATGCAGCTTGTCGTCGAGAAGATAGCGGAGCTCGAGAACATCAAGTGCGATGATGAGGAAGTCGAAGCCGAAATGCTTAAAATGGCCGAGGATTACAAGCAATCGACAGATGAATTCAAGAAACATTTAAGCGAAGAAGATATAGAATATATTAAGAAAACTATCATAAACAGGAAGACTGTCGATTTCCTTGTTGAAAACGCCGACATGAAGAATAAAACCGTAACAAGAGAAGAGTTGTCGACTGTTGAAGAGGAAGTCTGAAAATCGGTTGCGGAAATATTATATGGTTTATGCAATATGATAATTGGGAATGAATATATTACACAAAGCGGAGGTTGATTTATATGAGCACATTGGTACCGATCGTAGTAGAACAGACAAACCGCGGGGAGCGGTCTTATGATATCTATTCGCGCCTTTTGAAGGACTGGATAATCATGCTGAGCGACGATGTGAACGACGCTACGGCAAGCCTCGTGGTGGCTCAGATGCTGTTCCTTGAGGCCGAAGACCCTACGCGGGATATCCTCTTATATATCAACAGCCCCGGCGGGTCAATCACCGCAGGTTTTGCCATCTATGACACGATGCAGTACGTGAAGCCCGACGTCTCTACGATATGCGTCGGCATGGCGGCCAGCATGGGTGCGTTTCTGCTTGCTGCCGGTGCGAAAGGCAAGCGTTTCGCCCTCCCCAACAGCGAGATACTGATCCATCAGCCATGGGTAAGGGGATTGGGCGGGCAGGCGACCGATATACAGATACACGCCGAATGGCTTTTGAAGACAAAAGGCAAACTCAACAGGATATTGAGTGAAAAGACAGGGCAACCACTCGAAAAGATACAAAGGGACGTCGAAAGGGATTTTTTCATGTCTGCGGAGGAAGCAAAGGCATACGGCATCGTTGATAATATAATGCTCACAAGAAGATAATAGACATAG
>CAYWGM010000011.1:34027-41707 GCA_964457875.1 uncultured Eubacteriales bacterium
CATAGACATAGACATAGACATAGACAAGAACAAGAAAGGTAAAATGGGGTGTAGCTGATCAGATGTCAAGATATGATGAGAAAAAGCAGCTTAAATGCTCTTTCTGCGGGAAGAACCAGGAACAGGTCAAGAGGCTTGTGGCAGGACCGGGCGTTTATATCTGCGATGAATGTATAGAGTTATGTTCGGAGATCATTGAAGAAGAATTCGAAGAAATAAAATCAGACGTTGAGTTGAACGAGCTTCCTAAGCCGAAAGAGATCAAAGGCGTACTCGACCAGTATGTCATCGGCCAGGAGCAGGCCAAGAAGACGTTGGCCGTGGCCGTCTACAACCATTATAAACGTATAAACAGCGATATAAAGATGAACGACGTCGAGCTGCAGAAGAGCAATATCGTTATGCTCGGCCCGACTGGCTGCGGCAAAACGCTGCTCGCGCAGACGCTCGCGAAGATACTAAACGTACCCTTCGCCATCGCGGACGCCACCTCGCTGACCGAGGCAGGCTACGTGGGCGAGGATGTGGAAAACATCCTGCTCAAGCTCATACAGTCCGCCGACTACGATATCGAAAAGGCCGAGAGAGGCATCGTATATATCGACGAGATCGACAAGATAGCCAGAAAATCCGAAAATCCTTCTATCACAAGGGATGTCAGCGGCGAAGGCGTGCAGCAGGCATTGCTGAAGATACTGGAGGGCACGGTGGCGTCCGTACCGCCGCAGGGAGGCAGAAAGCACCCTCACCAGGAATTCATCCAGATAGACACGACCAATATCCTTTTTATTTGCGGCGGCGCGTTCGAGGGGATCGACAAGATCATCCAGAACAGGATCGGGCGCAAAACGATGGGATTCGGCGCCAGGATAGAAACATCGAGAGAAAAGGACTTAGGTGAGATATACAAGCACATAATGCCCCAGGATTTGTTGAAGTATGGTCTTATACCCGAATTCGTCGGCAGGCTTCCTATCATCGTGACGCTGCATCCTCTTGATAAGGAAGCGCTTATAAAGATATTGACCGAGCCCAGGAACGCCCTGGTCAAACAGTACCAGAAATTGTTCGAGATGGACGACGCGCTGCTTGAATTCATGCCGGATGCGCTGGAGGCCATTTCGGATAAGGCCATGAAGCGGAATACCGGCGCCAGAGGGCTGCGCGCGATCATTGAGGAAGTCATGCTTGACGTGATGTACGATATCCCTTCGTCCACCAATGTGGAGAAATGTATTATAAACCGGGAAGCGATCGATAAATCGGCGTCCCCGGAACTCATCCTGAATGAAAACAGGAAGCCGCTTAAGAAAAACCCCGGCAGGAGACCGAGAATCAAAAAAGAATCGGTGTCATAAAAAAGCTCAATGAGCAGATAATAAACCTGAAATGGGTTTTGACTTGTTTCAGGAGGGTATTTCATGCTTACTGCGGCCTTTTTTGTAATACAGTTTATTTTCTCGGCGATAATCGGTATCTATTTCTTAAATCTGCTCAAATCGCAGCAGGGCAACAAGAGTGCCGTCGAAAAGGAATCAAAAAAAGAGCTAGAAAAACTGAATAAGTTGAAAGAGATCAAGCTCAGTGAGCCGCTTACAGAGAAGACAAGGCCGACCAGATTGTCGGACGTCGTCGGGCAGGAACAGGGGCTCAAGGCGCTGAGGGCGGCGCTGTGCGGGCCCAATCCGCAGCATGTCATTATTTATGGTCCTCCCGGTATAGGGAAGACGGCGGCGGCGAGGGTGGTCCTCGAAGAAGCCAAGCGTACGCCCGGGTCGCCGTTCAAGAGAGAAGCGAAATTTGTTGAGATCGACGCCACGACGTTAAGGTTCGATGAAAGGGGCATTGCGGATCCTCTCATCGGCTCGGTGCACGACCCCATATACCAAGGCGCCGGGGCGTACGGCGTCGCCGGGATACCGCATCCCAAGCCCGGTGCGGTTACAAAGGCGCATGGCGGAATACTTTTCATTGACGAGATAGGCGAACTGCATCCGGTTCAGATAAATAAACTCCTGAAAGTCCTCGAAGACAGGAAGGTCAATTTCGAAAGCGCATATTACAGTTCCGAGGATACCAATATTCCCGCTCATATACATGAAATCTTCCAGAAAGGGTTCCCGGCCGACTTCCGGCTTGTCGGGGCCACAACCCGTACGGCGGAGGAGATTCCCTCGGCCATCAGATCAAGGTGCATCGAGATATATTTCAGGCCTCTCTTCTCCGGGGAAGTGTCGCTCATTGCGAGCAACGCCGCGTGCAAAGGCGGATTCATGCTCGACGACGGGTGCGGGGAATACATTGCGAGGTATGCGCTCAACGGCAGGGATGCGGTGAATATAATCCAGATAGCCGGAGGCGTCGCGATGCTTGACGGACGGAGCGGTATCATGAAAAAGGACGTCGAGTGGGTGATCGAATTCGGCCACTACAGCCCCCGTATCGACAAGAAAGCCGCAGCCACCGAACAGGTAGGATGCGTCAACGGACTAGCGGTTTTCGGCAATTGCAATGGTATAGTCATCGATATCGAGGTCTCGGCGTTTGCAGCCACCGGCCGTAAGGGTGAAATAAAGGTCACCGGCATCGTTGAAGAAGAGGAGATCCACGGGCGCGGTCAGATGCTGAAGAGGGCGAGTTCCGCAAAGGCGTCGGTTGAGAATGCCATGACAGTCCTCAGGAAATATCTCGACGTCGATTGCAGGGAATATGACATCCATCTCAATTTCCCGGGCGGCATACCTATCGACGGCCCGTCGGCGGGGATCGCGATAGCCAGCGCCTTATACTCGGCTATCAAGAACATTCCGATAATGGGGGATATCGCAATGACAGGCGAGATATCCATCAGGGGCAAGGTCAGGCCGGTCGGCGGAGTCCCGGTGAAAATCGACGCGGCCAGACTTTCAGCCATCAGGAGAGTCATAATCCCTTATGAAAACTGGCAGGATACGTTCATCAACTCAGGAATAGAAGTCATTCCCGTCGAAGATATTTCCCAGGTGCTGGAGATGGTATTCGACATCCGCGGCGCTGTCGATGACGCCGTCAATGCCTCCGTCAATGCAAATGCCGGCATAAAAATAATTCCGCAGATACCGTCCATTTGTGCTAAAATTTAGTAAATAAATATTAGCGGTGAACGGGGGGGCGCGAATTGAGTGTTTTAGAGGCTTTGATACAGGGGATAGTACAGGGTTTGACAGAATTCCTTCCTGTGAGCAGTTCCGGACATCTTGTCGTCTTACAAAAACTTTTCGGCATTAAGGGCAATCTTCTGACCTTTGATCTGGTAGTTCATTTTGGCACGCTCATCGCCGTATGCGCCGTGATGTGGAAGGAGATAGCGGCCATATTGAAGAAGCCGTTGTGTAAAATGACATGGATGATAGTCGCAGCGACAATTCCGACCGTTATAATCGGTTTTGCTTTCAAAGATTTGTTCAAAAGCCTTTACGAATCAGGAATCACTCTCGGATTTGAATTCATACTCACCGGCCTCGTGCTGTGGCTGGCTGAGAATACAACACGCGGTGCGAAGGGTATACGCGGCGGCAAGGATATTCGCAGTATGAATGTGGTCGATGCGCTGGTCATCGGTACTGCGCAGGGTGCGGCTATACTGCCTGCCGTCTCGCGGTCCGGCCTAACAATCGCCGGTGCGCTTTTCAGGAAACTCGACCGCGAATTAGCGCTGAGGTTTTCCTTCCTGCTCTCTATCCCGGCCATCCTCGGGCCTGTTGCCCTGGACGCATATGACGTCGTCAAGAATAGCACGGTTTACACACAGGATATATGGATTTACGCCGCGGGTTTCATTGCAGCGGCAATCAGCGGTTACGCGGCAATCAGGTTCATGCTGAGGATATTCACAAAAGCCAGCTTCAAGCTATTTTCCGCATATGTGTTCATAATCGGCGCGCTGGTGCTCATAGACCAGATATTCTTCGGAAGGTTCTTCGGGAGGATATTGTGATGCTGATACTCGGTATCGAGACCAGTTGCGACGAAACGTCGGCAGCGGTCGTCGCCGATGGGCGGGAAGTATTATCAAACGTGATTTCGTCTCAAACCGACCTCCATGCCACATATGGCGGTGTTGTTCCGGAAATCGCTTCGAGGAGGCATATCGAGCTGGTGATACCGGTGATCGACAAGGCATTGAAGGATGCGTCAGTGGCCATCGGCGATATCGGCGATATTGACGCCATCGGCGTGACCTACGGGCCCGGCCTTGTCGGGGCGCTTCTGGTGGGGCTGTGCGCCGGCAAAGGCATCGCGTCGGCGCTTGGAAAGCCGCTTGTCGGAGTGCACCATATCGAGGGGCACATCTGCGCCCTGTTCCTCACTCACAGGCATCTGGAGCCGCCGTTCATATGCCTCGTGGTCTCGGGCGGGCACAGCAGTATAATCGTTGTCAGAGATTATACCAAATTTGAGCAGTTGGGGCAGACCAGGGACGACGCGGCGGGAGAGGCCTTCGACAAGGTGGCGAGGTATCTCGGCCTCGGTTACCCGGGCGGCCCTGCCATAGACAGGATAGCGGCACAAGGCGATCCGGGCGCGGTGAACTTCCCCCGGGTACGCTTCGAAAACGGCAGCCTTGACTTCAGTTTCAGCGGGCTGAAGACCTCTGTGATAAATTATGTCAACACCTTAAGGCAAAAGGCCGACACGGACATTACTCCTGCGGACGTTGCTGATATCGCGGCCAGTTTCCAGCAGGCGGCTGTAGACGTACTTGTCACCAACACCTTGCAGGCGGCCAAGTCCATAGGATTCAAAAAGGTGGCCATAGCAGGCGGGGTGGCGGCAAACAGCGCCTTGCGCGCTAAAATGACAGCCGAAGCCGGCAGGAATCAGATGGATGTCTATATTCCGGAACCGGTGCTTTGCACCGACAATGCGGCTATGACCGCGTCCGCGGCATACTTCCGATATGAAAAGGGCATGATTTCCGGGCTTGATATAAATGCTGTGCCGAATATCAGCCTGTGAATGGGCTTATGATGCTCTGGCGGACTGCCTGTGAATTATGTGGATAATGGCCTGAAAGCGCGAATTATGTAGAATCTTGTCTGTGGATAATCTTGTGGATATTGTGGATTAATGTTTAATAACTTGTCACCATTTGGCGTTTGAACTTGGAGCACGCCGTTCTCTCCCGGCCGTCGAAATACCTTACTGAGAAAAGCTTGCACAGCCCGATGTTGGGCGAGTCGTCGGGGTTGTCGTTCCTCAGCGTGAAGTATTCGCAATGGATGCATTTCATTTGCATGCTTTTAAATGACTTCGATTCGGCAAAGTCTTTATATTTCGGACACGAAAAATTATATGAGACGACGCCGTGGTGTTTGCAAAGGAAATCCCTTATTACGGGGATTTCGACGCCCCTGGCGCAATTGAGGCACATCTTGCCGGTTTTGACCGACGACATATCGCCACCTCCCTGTCGCTTGCAGTTTATTGGCTTAAAGTTATACACAGGCGGTTGTCCATAAACAGGACAAAGACATTATAACACGGGAAATGCATATATGAAGCATTATGGGAAATGTCGAATTTTGATACATTTTCGACATCTGATATAATAGCAGATATGGAAGACATGGAAGCCATGGAAGACATGGAGAATATGGAAGACGTGGAAAGACTGGTCGATCTGCATACTCATTCCAACTGCTCCGACGGCAGCATGCGGCCTGCCGAACTTGTCAGACACGCAGCCGAGGCAGGGCTTAAAGCGCTGGCGCTGACCGACCACGACACGGTCGCCGGGATCGATGAGGCTGCCGGTGAAGCTGAAAGACTCGGCATCGGATTTGTCCCGGGCGTCGAGATCAGCGTCGATTATCCGGGTATTCCAAGTCTGCCGGGCGTCTCAAGCATCTCGGGCGCCTCAAGCATCTCGGGCGTCTCAAGCATCTCGGGCGTCTCTGATATTCAGGGCGAGATGCATCTGCTGGGCTATTTCACACTGAATAACTATATCAATATCCGCCCGGTCCTCGAAGACATGAGGATGAGCCGGGATAACCGCAATCCGCGGATCATCGCCAAACTCAACGAGCTCGGGATGGAGATATCGGAGGACGAAGTGCGCAAGGCCGCAGAAGGCGAGACTGTCGGGCGGGTGCACATTGCTAAGGTATTGGCAGCAAAGGGTTATGTAGCCGATATAGACGACGCGTTCGGGAAGTACCTGGCAATCGGGGGTAAGGCGTATTTTAAGAAAGACAAGCTCTCCCCGGCCGAAGGAATCGCTGAGATAAGGAAGGCGGGTGGTGTTCCGGTACTGGCACATCCGTCGTATTTAGGCCTTGACTGCAGCTCCGGCAGCGTACATGGCAGCAGGCTTGGTAGCAGACATGGCAGCAAGCCTGGCAGCAAGCTCGACTGTTTGGTCAGCAGCCTCAAAGACAGCGGGCTGATGGGAATAGAGGCGTATTACAGCAGCAATACCGACCGGCAGACATCATGCTATCTTAACATCGCAAGCAAACACTCGCTCATTGCTACCGGCGGGACCGATTTTCACGGCGAAAACAGGCCGTCTGCGCGGATCGGGATAGGGTCGGGGAATCTGCGCGTGCCGTATTCTGTCTATGATGTATTGAATAAAACATTGAATTCCTTGACACATCAATAAATCGTGCTATAATTTAATAGCGCTTTCGGGCGGTCGGTCGAGAGGCGATGTATATAAAATGACGGCGGAACAAAACATTAAAATAATTGCCCAGAACAAGAAGGCAAGACACGACTATTTCATAGAGGACACCATCGAAGCCGGTATCGAGTTGGCTGGGACGGAGGTCAAGTCCATCAGGCTGGGCAAAGTCAACCTTAAGGACAGCTACGCCACGGTCGAGGACGGCGAGGTCATACTCAACGGGATGCACGTCAGCCCGTACGAGCAGGGCAACAGGTTCAACAAGGACCCATTGCGCGACAGGAAGCTGCTGCTCCATAAGAGCGAGATCAGGAGGCTTGACGGCTATATTCGCCAGAAGGGGCTCTCGCTGGTGCCTCTGCAGCTCTACTTCAAAAGGGGCAGAGTGAAGATCGAGCTTGCGGTGGCAAAGGGCAAAAAGCTCTATGATAAAAGGCAGGACATCGCCGAGCGCGACGCCGAGAGGCAGATCGACCGAAAACTCAAAGACAGCATGCGGTGATTGCCGCATGCGGCATGTACGGATGGCAGTTGGCGACTGCCGCGGGTGTTTGGAATGGGCGCATCCGAGGTATAATATATATGTAATGCATAAGCAATATTTTGCACCGATATCACATGGGGGCGTAATGGTTTCGACGGGGTTATTGAAACCGGAGCAGCGGGTAGAGGATTCTCGTAGGCCTCTTTAAAAAACGGGAAACTAAAATAAACGCTAAAAACGATAATTTCGCTTTAGCTGCTGCTTGATCTAAGCAGCCCGTCGGTCCGGGGTTCCTGCACCTCGGGTAGCCGGCGTCATTAAGTCAGGCCTTCGCCAGGGGAAGGTCAAACGGCGGAACCGGTCAACCTAAGCTTTGCAGTTGATTGGGACTCATGAAGCTACCTGAATGCATAGCCCGTTACCGGGCGCTGCACGAAGGGAAATAGCAAAACGGTAACTACACCCGTAGAAGCAACAGTGGATATTTCTTCGGACAGGAGTTCGACTCTCCTCGCCTCCACCA
>CAYWGM010000012.1:0-17010 GCA_964457875.1 uncultured Eubacteriales bacterium
TGAACGGAACAATGCTGAACGGAGTAAGGATGGAAGAGGGGAAGGGTTACAGGATCAAAGATGGCGACAGGCTGATTTTTGCAAACCAGGAATATGTTTTTTCAGAAGCGGCGCCTATTTATAATCCCTCTTGATTTTAAGACGGGCAAGGGCTTTTGACAGGGCTGCCTGCGAACGCACATATTCTATATGGCTCAGTTGTCTGGCCAGCCTTTCCTTTGCCCTTTCCGCCGCTGCGCGCGCCCTGTTTTCATCGATTTCATGCGGCCATTCGGCAGTATCCGCCATTATAGTCGTTTTATCATGAGCTATCTCCATAAATCCTTCGCCCACGACCGCGTGCTGCCATGCGCCGTCGACTAGCATCCTGATGGGGCCTATAGATACGGCGGCGACCATCGGGAGATGGTCTTTGAGGATTCCCATTTCCCCGAGCGGCGTCTTGAGAACGACCATCCCGACCTGTCCGGTAAAGAATTTCCTTTCGGGAGTTATAATTTCAAGCATGAATGACGATGCCACCGAGTCATCCCTCCTGTTTGGCCTTTACGCGGTCATAGACTTCGTCGATATTACCGGCCATGAAAAATTCCGATTCGGGAATGTCATCCATATTGCCGCTGATAATCTCCTTGAATCCCCTTATCGTTTCCCCGACGGGTACGTATTTGCCGGGATAACCCGTAAAGACCTCAGTTACAAAGAACGGCTGGGAAAGGTACCTTTGGATCTTCCTTGCCCTGAATACGGTAAGTTTATCTTCCTCGGACAATTCATCCATGCCGAGTATCGCTATTATATCCTGCAGCTCCCTGTGCCTCTGGAGGATCTCCTGTACTTTTCTTGCCACAGAATAGTGCTCTTCTCCGACGATTATCGGATCGAGTATCCGGGAAGTGGAATCAAGAGGATCCACGGCGGGGTAAATGCCCAATTCCACTATCTGCCGGGATAGCACCGTGGTAGCGTCAAGGTGCGCGAATGTAGTGGCCGGCGCCGGGTCGGTAAGGTCGTCCGCCGGGACGTATATCGCCTGCACTGACGTTATGGATCCTTTTTTTGTAGAAGTGATACGCTCCTGCAGTTCTCCGACGTCGGTAGCCAGCGTCGGCTGGTAACCCACGGCCGACGGCACTCTTCCAAGCAACGCCGAAACTTCCGAACCGGCCTGTATGAATCTGAATATATTGTCGATAAAGAGCAATACGTCCTGTCCGAGTTCATCCCTGAAATATTCAGCCAGTGTAAGCCCTGTCAGACCTACACGCATCCTTGATCCCGGCGGCTCGTTCATTTGTCCGAACACAAGGGCTGTCTTATTTATAACTCCGGACTGGCTCATATCTTTCCATAAATCATTGCCTTCTCTTGACCGCTCGCCCACTCCGGCGAATACCGAGTATCCTCCGTGCTCGGTAGCGATGTTCCTTATCAATTCCATTATCATGACGGTCTTGCCCACGCCTGCCCCGCCGAACAGTCCGATTTTGCCGCCTTTCGGATATGGCGTCAGAAGGTCGATTACTTTGATGCCCGTTTCAAACACCTCGACGGCAGGTTTTTGGTCTTCAAAACCGGGAGCGGGCTTGTGGATCGGCATATACCTGCCGGTATCGATCGCGCCCAGACCGTCTATAGGTTGGCCCAGGACGTTGAATACCCTTCCCAGGACATCTTTGCCCACCGGTACCATGATGGGGCTTCCTGTGTCTGAGGCCGGCATCCCCCTTACCAGTCCGTCGGTAGATGACATAGACACGCATCTGACTACGTCGTTGCCCATATGCTGCATAACTTCAGCCGTTATCACCGTTGAGCCGTTTTGTATCCGGATCGCATTGAGTATTTGCGGCAATTTGCCGTCTTTGAACCTTATGTCGATGACAGGTCCGATTATTTGTATGAGTTCGCCCACAATAAAAGCTCCTTTGCTATTTTATTCAATGGAGGACTGCAGCCCCGCCTACGATCTCCGATATCTCACGTGTTATCGACGCCTGCCGCGCCCTGTTATATCGCAGGTTCAGCCTCTGAAGCATTTCATCGGCGCTCAGCGTCGCATTGTCCATTGCCGTCATCCTTGCGCTCTGCTCGCTCGTGAAAGCTTCGACAAGGGCTCCGTAAATAACGCCTTTCAGGTATTGACGTATCAGGATATCGAATACCGTTTGGGCCGATGGTTCGTATACAAGTGACTCATCCTGTTTGACCGGTCCGGTCTCATCGACCTTCAATTCCTTTCTGAGCGTCGCGAGGTCAAGGGGAAGCAGTTTCGTAGCTGTCGGTCTCAGGTTGATCGTTGTTATCGTCAAGGTGTAAATAAGATAAACCTCGTTGAGTTGGCCTTTATTGTATAAGTCCAGTATAATCTCGGCCATCTCCCGTGCCCTCATGATGGTCGGGTCCTGTACCGGATAGTCAAAATCGGGATGCATGGCGTACCCCTTTTTCCTGAAATAGGCCCTTCCGGTCTGTCCCGCGATAAAAAGCGCCGATGTGCGGCTATTATCCTTTATGTGCCCTTCCGCCAGCTTCAATATATTATTGTTATATCCCCCCGCAAGCCCTTTGTCGCCGGACAACACAAGGTACCCCGACCTTTTGGCACTATCAGCGATTTCGGGCTGATTGAGATAAATATTGCTGATATTGGCGCTGCGGGCCAGAATTTCCGCGATCACAGACTTGATCTTGTTAAAATACGGCAACGTCGACTCCAGCTGCTGTCTTGCCTTTCTCAGCTTTGCAACCGAAATCAGCTTCATCGCCTTTGTTATCTGCCTGGTCTCATTTATGCTCTTGATCCTGGATCTTATTTCCCTTGTATTCTCCATCTTTTACTCTTGAATTCTTCGATGCCTTTCTTGATGATATCTATCGTCTCGGGCCTCAGTTCTCCTGTCTTGGCAATAAGCCCGCCTGCATCCGGATATACTTCCTTCATGAATTCAATGAATTGCTTGTTGAAATCCGTGACCCTTTTGACCTCTATATCCGTCAGATAGTTGTTTATCGCTGCATAAAGCACGATTACCTGGTCCTCGACCGGCATTGTCTCATATTGCGGCTGCTTTAAGGCCTCTACCAGTCTCTTTCCCTGCTCGAGCTTGTTCTGCGTGGCTTTGTCCAGGTCGGAACCGAACTGGGCAAATATGGCAAGCTCCCTGTATTGGGCCAGATTGATCCTCAACGAGCCGGCGACATCTTTCATGGCTTTTATCTGCGCCGCCCTGCCGACCCTTGATACTGACAGCCCCACATTTATCGCGGGTCTTATGCCTGAGAAGAAAAGCTGTGTTTCAAGGTATATCTGTCCGTCGGTGATCGAAATGACATTTGTCGGTATGTATGCTGTCACGTCGCCTGCAAGTGTTTCTATGATCGGTATTGCCGTTATGGATCCGCCTCCGAGGGCGTCGCTGAGCCTCGCTGCCCTTTCGAGCAGCCGTGAATGGAGGTAGAATACATCCCCCGGGTATGCTTCCCTTCCCGGAGGCCTCCTAAGGAGCAGTGACATGGCTCTGTATGCCACTGCATGTTTTGACAGGTCGTCGAATATTATTAGTACGTCCTTATGCTCATCATACATGAAGTATTCGGCCATCGCGCATCCGGCATAAGGCGCGATATATTGCACAGTTGACGGCTCGCTTGCTGTCGATGAGACCACAATTGAATAATCCATTGCGCCATATTTGTGCAGTGTGTCTACGATGGAAGCCACAGTGGAGGCCTTTTGCCCTATCGCCACATAAATGCAGATGACATCTTTGCCGCGTTGATTTATTATCGTGTCGACAGCAATAGCCGTCTTTCCGGTCTGTCTGTCGCCGATTATCAATTCGCGCTGGCCCCTTCCGATTGGTATCATCGAATCGATGGCCATTATACCCGTCTGAAGCGGCCTATCGACCGACTTACGCTCGATGACGCCCGGCGCCAGAAATTCTATCGGCCTGTATTTGTTTGCTGCGATATCGCCTTTCCCATCAAGAGGTTTGCCGAGAGGATCAACAACGCGGCCGGTCAGTTCTCTTCCGACAGGTACTTCGACCGTTTTTCCGGTTCTTCTGACCCGGGATCCTTCCTTTATCTCCGTGCTGCTGCCTAAGAGGACGCATCCGACGTTATCTTCTTCAAGATTGAGCGCCATACCGAAAGCGCCGTTTTCAAACTCGAGCAGTTCGCCGAACATGCAGCCGTCAAGCCCGTACAATCTCGCGATACCGTCTCCGGCCGAAAGTACGCGTCCGACGTCTTCTGTCATAATATGCACGTCGTAATTCTCAATCTGCTGCCGGATAATCGAGCTTATTTCATCCGGTCCCAATTTCATTGTCCCCACCCCGCTTGCAAAACCGACTTTTTTAAATCATTCAGCCTTCCGCTGATCGAGCCGTCTATCATCTTGCCGCCTATCATCACCTTGACTCCGCCGATCAAGTCTTTGTCCGTCTCAACGGTCGCCCTGGCAGAAGACGCCCCGTACCTTTTCTTATATATCTCGCAAAGGTTTGAGACATATTCATCATCAAGGGGAGTTGCCGATAATATCCTTATATCGAGCGTATTTGTCTTTTTATCGACAAGTTTGCCGTATTCCGATAAAATGTCGCCGAGATCGGATATCCGGCCTTTCTCAATGAGCAGAAGCAAAAAATTCACTATTTCAGGTCTGAAATCTGCGGAGAAAACCTTCTTGATTATCACATGCTTATCCTTAATCGGAATCACAGGATCACGGAGAAATTGCGCAAGCTCCGGATTCGAACCCATTATTTCGTTTACAGATCCGAGAGCCTCCCTGTATTGCGCTGCCGAACCCTGCTCCGATGCGATATCTGCCAGCGCCTCGGCGTACCGTTTACCGACGACCGGCATCAGGCGACCACCTCTTCGTTAATGAAGCTTTCAGCAAGCCGCCTGTTGGCTTCATTATCGATATTGCGCTCAAGAAGGCGCGATGCCGCCGCCAGTGCGAGACTTGCGGCTTCGTTCCTCACGCTTTTGTACAACTCCGACCTCTGTTTCTCAATCTCTTCTTCTGCTTTAGCTATCATTGCTTCATATTCATTTTTTGCCTTGCTTATCATCGAATCGTAATCTTTTGCCGCTCGTTCCTTTGATTCAGCGATTATACGGCCGGCTTCCTCTTCGGACTGCCTTATGGTGGACTCATATTTGTGCAAAAGCTCTTCAGCCTCAGCCCTTTTTGTGTTCGCGTCCTCAATTGCTTCGCTGATGGATCTGGACCTTTTTTCCATATACTGAGAAACCGGCTTGAACAGTATCCTTTTCAGTATGGAATAAAGGACGAGCAAATTGATTATTACAAAGATAAACGTCGGCAGGTGAAATCCAAACATATCCTCCGCCTTTCTTCATCTGCCCGTGATCAGGCCGCCCATTTCAGAATGAGCAGTATGATCGCGATAACGAAACCATATATTGCCGTAGCTTCCGACAACGCGGTGCCGAGCAGCGTGACGCTCATGATCTTGCCCGATGCCTCCGGTTGTCTTGCAACTGATTCGGCTGCCTTCGCAGTGGCAAAGCTGATCCCGATCCCGGCCCCGATACCTGTGAATACGGCAATTGCAGCCGATATTGCGATGTAGATGTTAACGTCCATGAATTTCACCTCCTCACTCAACTGTTTCCGAAATATATAAAGATGTCAGAAAAACAAATATATACGCCTGTAATATGCCGTCAAATAGGTCAAAGTAGATGCTTACCGCGGCAGGTACGATCACAGGTAATACGAAATACAGGAGTTCCATTACAAGAAAGGCTCCCAGCACATTCCCAAAAAGCCGGAAGCATAAGGAAACAGGTCTTATGAAGTAATCAAGTATTTTAAACGGCAGCACGACGGGGACAGGTTGTACGAATCCCCTGAGCCAGCCGGACAGCTTCTTGAAACGGATGCCCGCAAACAGGACGAGAACAATGGACATTACGGCCATCGCCGCTGTTGCATTCACATCGCGCGTAGGAGGTCTCAGGCTGATCGACGGCAGATGCCTGAAAAACTCCACATGAGTGAGACTGTAAAGCTGTTCGCTGGTGGGCAGGATATTAAATATGGAGATAGTATTGGCCATGATAAGGAATATGAGTACCGTACCGAGATAAGGGGCGAAATGGCCGCCCAAATGGCCGATATTATTTTTTGCCAGCGAATTTATGAATTCCACCACTACTTCGATAAAGCTCTGCTTACCTTTCGGCACTGTCTGTAAGTTCCTCGTCAAGATGTATGCGAGGATGATTATTACGGCCATGATGACCCACATAACTACGATCGTATCTGTTATTGCTATCCTTTGGCCGAATAGTCCGAAGCTGAAGACTTCCCGCGGGTTGAGCGAGCTTACCAGTTCTTCACTCAAGTTTGCGTACCTCCGCATCCAAAACCGTTGTGTGTGATACCAAGTCCTTCCGTCAAGCCATTTATCATTATTACCAACGGAGTGATCAGTATACCGGCGGCCGTACCGGCAAATAGCCACGGGTCATAGACGACCGTGGCCGCAAGCAGCACGGCCAATGAAAGAAGGCTTATAACGTGTTTAAGGGCGCAGGTCGGCTTATCTGCGGTGTTGCCCGACCCCATCAGATCACGCAGCATCGATGCCGTATAATTCAGTCTGAACGCGGCGGCTGCCCCTCCGATAGAGAGGCCTGCGAATATGAGCCATCTATTCTTCATAAACAATATATCGGTTATTGACAGCAAAACATAACATACCAGTATTCTTTTGTATAAAAAATACTCAACTTTGCCCTTCATAATATGAGTATAATACCATAATTAACTATTGAAATACAAAGGCTTTTCCGCATTCAAACCGAACTCATGCAGCAGGGTTCCGATTATGCGTTCGGAGGCATGCCCGTCGCCGTAAGGATTGACCGATCTGGCCATTCTTTCGAATTCCGCCTTATCGCTCAGGAGCTGCGATGCTGCCCGGAATACCTTTTCCTCGTCTGTCCCGGCAAGCCTGACTGTACCGGCGGCAACAGCCTCCGGCCTTTCGGTCTCGTTCCTCAGCACCAATACGGGTTTGCCCAGAGCCGGGGCTTCTTCCTGCATACCTCCGGAGTCGGTCATTACAAAATAGGATTTATTGATCAGGTTGTGCAAGTCAAATACGTTGACCGGATCAATCAGGTGGATCTGCGGCGCGCCGCCGAGTATGTCCCTGACGGTATTCCTCACCGACGGGTTCATGTGTACGGGGTAAATAATCTCCACATCGTCAAAAATCCGGGTTATCCTTGTAAAAGCCCTGCATATGCTCATCAGGGGTTCTCCGATGTTTTCCCGTCTGTGCGCCGTGACAAGGATGTATCTTTTGTTTGATGAAAAGTCCAGGTTGCGCAGAACCTCATTTTGAAACACATACTTATTTTTTACCGTAATACTCATCGCATCTATGACCGTATTGCCTGTGATATATATCCTGTCCGGATTAACGCCTTCGTTGACCAGGTTGGACTTATTTGATCGGGTCGGCGCGAAATGGTAGTCGGCAAGCGTACCGGCAAGTCTTCGATTCATTTCTTCAGGATAGGGATAATATTTGTCAAGTGTCCGCAATCCTGCCTCGACATGTCCTACAGCCGTCTTCATATAGAATGCCGCCAGGCTTGCCGCGAAGCATGTGGTCGTATCGCCGTGCACAAGGACGACATCCGGCGTGAGCTCACAAAAAACAGAACAAAGCCCTTCAAGCGCCCTCATGGTGATGTGCTGCAGAGACTGATTCTCCTGCATTATATTTAAATCAAAATCCGGTTTTATATCGAATATTTCAAGAACCTGGTCGAGCATCTCGCGGTGCTGACCTGTTGAACAAACCATGGGTTCAATCTTGGGATCCGCCTGCATTTTCCTGATGAGAGGCGCCATTTTAATGGCGTCAGGCCTTGTCCCGAAAACGACTGCGGCTCTCAGTTTATTCATCGGTATTTTGCTTCCCCTTTTTTTCTAAAACATCTTCTTCGTTGTTGATTTCAGCCATGTACCTCGCTCCGCCGATCACGAAGACAGATACCGCGATCAGGAGTATTATCGCGGGCAGGACGCCTTTATTTGCAAGGACGATGGCGCATAATCCCAAGACCGCGCTTACTATATACATCACAATCACCGACTGTCTGTGGCTCAACCCCATATCGATGAGTTTATGGTGCAGATGGCCTCTGTCAGGGGCCATTATCGGTTTTCTGCTGATGATCCTCCGCAGTATTGCGAAGAAGGTGTCAAAGAGCGGTAATCCGAGGATAAGGAGCGGAATGGCGATCGAGATAGTGGCGTATGTTTTCAGCGTACCCTGGATGGAAATAGCTCCGAGTGTAAATCCGAGGAAGTATGCTCCCGTATCGCCCATGATGATCTTGGCGGGGTTGAAATTGAACGGCAGAAAACCAAGGGTGCATCCCGCGACGGCAGCGGTTACTGTCGCTGTAAAAACATCAATGTTGGGGCTCAATATTGATACGAAAAAAAGCGAAAGAGAAGATATCGCCGTAACTCCTGCCGCAAGACCATCCAGTCCGTCGATCAGGTTTATGGCGTTTGTAATGCCGATGATCCACAAGATGGACAAAGGGTAAGTTATGAAATCGGGCAATGTTGAATATCCCAATGGGGAGAACGGATTGGTTATGCTTGTTATACGGGTGCCGGATATGAATACGAACGCAGTCGCCGCAGCCAGATGGCACAGGAACTTCACTCCTGCCCTGAGATGCCTGATATCGTCGAAAACCCCGACAGCCGTCACTATAACTACTCCGGCAAGCAATCCGAGTATCTGCCGCGAGGATGCGAATGGCTGGTTGCTGCCTGTTGCGGCAATGATTATCTGGAGGAGCAGCGATACTATAAAACCTGTAAAGATGGACGCCCCGCCGAACCGTGTTATCGGCCTGCTGTGCATACGCCTTTTCTCACCGGGCATATCGACGGCGCCGATGCTGAATCCGACCTTTCTGGCTATCGGTGTGGCCATGAAGGATATTATCAGTGCAATAAGGAATGATACTGCATAATTAATCATATTTGACGATCCTGACACCTGCTTCCTTCAGAAGGTTCATCGACAGGTCGTCAGGGTACGACCCCTTGAATACTATCTTTTTTATTCCTGCATTTATTGCCATCTTTGCGCATAATACGCATGGCTGGCATGTCACGTACATTGTTCCTTCTTTTACGCTCGTACCGGAAAATGCCGCCTGTACTATCGCATTCTGCTCGGCATGTATGCCTCTGCAGAGCTCATGTCGTTGTCCTGACGGCACGCTGAGCTCTTCGCGCAGGCAGCCGAGTTCAGTACAGTGCTTGCAGCCTGTCGGAGCGCCGTTATAACCTGTGGCCAGTATCCGCCTGTCCTTTACGATCAGGGCTCCGACCTGCCTTCTAAGACAGGTTGATCTGGTCTTGATCAATTCCACTATCTGCATGAAATATTCATCCCAGGAAGGTCGTGTCCTATCGGTTGAGCCTAACAGATCATCCATACGTTCCTCCGCGATCCCCCTCATTCTGTCCCGTTTTCAAATTCGGCAATCTTGTCCAGACGCCTGATGTGATTGCCGCCTGAGAAGGATGAGCCCATAAATGTATCGACTATTTCCAAAGCAAGACCGGCGCCCAATACTCTTCCTCCAAGGGCGAGGATATTCGCGTCGTTATGCTCTCTTGCCATCTTTGCCATGTAACAGTTGGTGCAGAGCGCTGCGCGTATGCCGCGGAATTTGTTTGCCGCTATTGTGACGCCGATACCCGTGCCGCATACTATTATGCCCGATTCGCATTCGCCGCTTGTAACGGCAAGCGCCACCATCCTTGTAAAATCCGGGTAATCAACGGATGCCCCGCCGTCGAAAGTGCCAAAATCCTTGTATCTGACGCCTTTATCAATAAAATGGCGCATTATCTCATTTTTTAAGAAATATCCTCCGTGGTCGCTTCCAATTGCTATCATATAACCTCCGTGGCCGGATATCATACATATTTTATAGCAACGGCCCATTGCTGTCAAAAAAACTTGCCTCTTTGCGCCTTTAGGCCGGATACCAGTGATTCGGCCGCTTTCATGATGTCTTCGGAGCATTTTGCATAGCAGCTGTCTGGCATGCCGAACGGATCTGCGATATCATGACCGAGCGTATATGTCTTATCCGCGGCGCGCGGCCATCTATCCACAATAAAATCGCGATGCGCCTCTGTCATCGTCAATATGAGCCATGATTCATCAACATCGGATTGCGTTAATTGTCTCGACCTCATATGCGATACGTCGATACCCCACCCGCTCCGCAGTATCCTACCCGTACCGCCGCTTGGCGGCTGGCCTGCGATAGCCGAAATGCCTGCCGAACCTGCCGAATATTCGCCGGCAAGTTTGGTATCCTTTTTTATGATATTCTTGAACAGGGCTTCTGCCATGATGCTTCTGCAGGTGTTGCCGGTACAAACGAATAATATTTTCTTCATGCTTTTATGATATTATATCCGGACGCCTTGTTCATCCTGTTCATTATAGCGGCGCCCAACCCTTTATCTTCGACGGATTCGGCGATTATTACCTCATAGCCGAAGTTGTCGAGTTTCCTGAGCAGTGAAAAGATGTTGGCTGCTATAATAGAAGGGTTAGAACGTGCGCCCATTGAATATACGCCCGGTATGCCGCCATATGTGTCCAGCGTCTCATCGGTTGCCATAACAGCCGTTTTTTTGCCGGCCGTCATGAATTTTGAAGCGATCCCGGCCGCTGCTTCAGCGGCTCTGTCCGGCTCCCCTTCGATTATCATTAAAGAGGCCTTAGGGGAATAGTGCCTGTATTTGACGCCCGGCGAGCGCGGCGTTCCGCTTGATCGGCCTGCGGACGCAGATTCGGAAGCCACCTCGATTAAGCCGGCTGTCAATTCCTCGATTTGTTCGCGGGTAACCGCGCCCGGTCTCAGTATTACAGGACGATCTCCCGTAATATCTATGACCGTCGATTCAAGGCCGACATTAGTGCTTCCGGAATCTACCACGGCATCGATCCTGCCGTCCAGGTCGTATAATACATGATCGGCGTTCGTAGGACTGGGAGCGCCCGAGATGTTGGCGCTCGGGGCGGCGACAGGAACGCCTGCAAGCCTGATAAGCGCTGCGGCCACGGGGTGCGAAGGCATGCGGATCGCCACTGTGTCAAGCCCGGCTGTTGCAGTATAAGGCACCGAATCACTTTTCTTCATTACCAGCGTCATGGGACCCGGCCAGAATGCTGCCGACAGCTTTCGTGCCATCTGAGGGATTTCATTTGTCAATCGTCTGATATCTTCAAATTCCGATATGTGCAGTATCAACGGATTATCCTGAGGTCGGCCTTTAGCCTTGAATATCTTTTCCAAGGCCTTGGAATCAAAGGCATTTGCGCCCAGTCCATAGACAGTTTCCGTAGGAAATGCGACAAGGCCTCCTCCGGTAATTATATCCGCCGCCTGCCTGAGCTTGTCCGTTTCTATTGCATCCGGGTCGATTTTTATTAAAATGGTCATAACGAGATTATTATACCACAGATTATACCCATTATATTTCCAATAGACGAGAGTCTGCCGAAATGCAGCCTTTTCGATTCGGGCACCAGCTCGGCGAAGACAATGTAGAGCATCGCGCCTGCCGCAAAGCCGAGGCATATCGATATGAAATACTCCGATATGCCGCCCAGCGCCGCCCCGATAAGCGCTCCCAAACCCATCGGGACGCCCGAAAGGATGGTATATGTGAACGCTTTGATCGCGGAAAGGCCTCCGGCTCTCATGGGCACGGCCATGGCAATCCCTTCGGGGATGTCATGTATCATAATGATGATGGTCACAGTAATGCCCAAACCAGTTGACGCCTTGAACCCCGACCCGACCGCAAAACCCTCCGGCAGATTGTGAAGCGCCAGACCGAGGGCGACCATGACCCCCGCTTTCATAAGTTCGGGCCTGCCGCTGCCGCCGTGGTTTTGTCGTTTGAGCATTTTTGAATCCTTCAGCCATTTTTCGATGGCAAGTATGGCGGCGATACCGGATATGGCGCCTCCGACAGCAGCCAGCATGCCGCCGCTTTCAAAAGCTTCAGGAATGAGTTCGGTGCATACCACCGCCGTCATGAGCCCCGCGGAAAATTCGAGGATGAAACTTAGATAACGGTTTGAGATGGCTTTGATCAAGAATGCGGACAATCCGCCGATACCGGTTCCTAAAATGCCAGAGGCAAGTCCTATTAACGTCACTTTCAGGAGTTCGGGCATTAATACCGGTAACCTTCCGGGCAATATCTGCCTTAAGATACTCTGTTAATTGTATTCATACCCGGCCGGGAACATGTATTAATTATACGTTTTCAAAAGGTATTGCCCGCGAGCCTTTTAGCCTGATCTTCCATTATCAGCGCGTCGATCACCTCGTCGAGTTGTCCTTCGAGTACGTATTCCAATTTGTATAGCGTCAGGCCGATACGATGATCCGTAATGCGGCTCTGCGGGAAGTTGTATGTCCGGATCCTTTCGCTTCGGTCTCCCGTGCCGACCTGACTTTTCCTCTCCTGAGCGATTTCGCTGTTCTTCTGTTCGGATGCGATGTCAAATAACCTGGACCTGAGAACCTTCATAGCTTTTTCCCTGTTTTTATGCTGGGATCTTTCATCCTGGCAGGTTACTACGATCCCGGTCGGAAGATGCGTGATCCTTATCGCCGATTCCGTCTTATTGATGTGCTGGCCTCCTGCGCCGCCCGCCCTGTATGTATCGACCTGCAGGTCGGCCGGGTTGATATCGACCTCGATTTCTTCAGCTTCGGGGAGTACGGCCACCGTTACAGTGGAAGTATGTATGCGTCCGCCGGCTTCAGTCTCAGGTACTCTCTGGACCCTATGCACACCGCTTTCGTACTTCAATCTGGAATATGCCCCTTTTGCTTCAACAGCAAAAATTATCTCTTTGAAACCGCCTATTTCCGTAGGGCTGGAATCAAGTATCTCTGTTTTCCACCGTTTATGTTCTGCATATCTGGTATACATGCTGAATAAGTCTCCGACGAACAGCGCGGCTTCATCGCCGCCGGCCCCTCCTCTGATCTCCATGATGACGCTTCTTTCATCATTCGGGTCTTTTGGCAGCAATAATACCTGCAGTTCATCCTTGACTTTCTCAAGGTTCATCTTAATGTCCTCTAACTCTGCCTCGGCCAATTCTCTGAAGTCTTTTTCAAGCTTCTCTCCGAGAAGATTTCGGGTGTCTTCCGCTTCAGTCAGGTATTTCTTATACTCCCTGAACTTTATGACAATCCCGTCAAGATCAGAATGTTCCTTCATCAGCTTCCTATATGTGTCCTGATCCGATATGACGCCGGGTTCGCTGAGTTTTGAATTTATTTCCTCATAGCGGTCTTCGGCCGCCTTCAATTTGCTGAACATAAATCACAGTATAGCACAGCGTGATGTTTTGGACAATTCCGCCGGAAATGGAAAATGAATATTGAATTATTTGCCAAATAATGTTAAGATTCTTTACGTATCGGGTTCGCTGACAGGGGGTGTTCTGTTTGGCCCGTGATGTGTTTATTTCCTATTCTTCGAAAGATAAATCATCTGCCTTTGCAGTATGTTCTTTTCTTGAAAGCAACGGTATAAAATGCTGGATAGCGCCCCGCGATATCCCACCCGGAAAGAAATATGCGAAAAGCATAATGGACGGGATAAAAGACAGCAAGCTATTGGTCGTGATTTTTTCACTCAATTCCAACCGTTCGGTCCATGTGTCGGCTGAGATAGAAAGGGCAATGAGCAAAGGGGACAGGATCGTGCCTTTCAGGATCGAAGACGTCCTTCCTTCCGGTGAAATGGAGTATTACCTCAGTGGGTGGCATTGGCTGGATGCGATAACACAGCCATTGGAGCAGCACTTTGGCAAGCTTCTGGCCACTGTCCAGAATTATCTGAGCGGAAGACTGGCTGACGATGATATCAATGTCGTTTCGAGCAGCATTCCGGAGAGATACCGTTATGCGCCTCCGGCAAATACGGTGATTAAAAAGAGCGAGGCCCGTTCGGCAATAAAATGGATAGCTGTCGTTGCCGCTGTGATAATCCTGGCGACGATCGCTTTTGGTATCATGAAGGGGATAAACGATATCAGGCAAAGGATGGCGGGAAACCTTAACGCCTCGACGACAGAGACGGGTGGAAATAATGGGCTTGATGCCATAGCCGGGCTTAAGGACGAGAACCCTGCTGAAAGCGGTACTACCGTCGGGGACGGCGGCTCTGCACAGATGCCTGCGGATGATGGCGCCGATGATGTCAGGGTGTTGCCGGGCGAGAGAGGCAATTCCAATGGAAATATTTCAAATGGGGGGATAGTAGCGCAGAAAGATGGCTGGATCTATTATAGGGATTTTTCCAGGGGCGGCTTGCTCTACAAGATGACTGCGGATTTGAAAAAGCGCGTCAAATTGTGTGACGACGTATGCGAATATATAAATGTCGCCGGCAATTGGGTATATTATATGAACGGTTCCGACGGTAATAAAATATATAGGATAAAGACCGACGGAAATCAGAGGACGAAAATAAATGATGATGAAAGCTATTTCCTGACTGTTGTCGGCGACTGGATATACTACCAGAACGCCTCCGATGGGTGCCGCCTGTACAAGATAAGGGTTAACGGGAGCGAAAGGACTCAGATGAATGACGACCGCACCGAATATATCTGTATCGACGGCGGATGGGTATATTACACGCAAGGCAGCGGTTACGGCCATGGGGACGGGGATATCTACAGAATAAGCGACGATATGAGGACTCGATCCAGGGTGATGGAATGCGAATGCTCGTTTCTCGCGGTGGATAACGGACGGATGTATTTTGTGCAGGATGGTTCGATATACACAGCATCGACGTCCGGTGAGGGCCTTGTTAATTATAAGGGGACAGCCGGCAGCGTACTGAATATACACAATAATTGGATCTATTTTTATAACGATTCCATAAAACAAATATGTAAGGTAAGCGTTTCGGATACTGAAGCAAACGCCGTCAAGACGGCCGCAAAAGATAATCTGAATTTTTATGGATGTTATGGGAGATTCGGGTTATCTTCCGATTTGATCTTCACAGAAAACGGACAGTGGGGTTTATAATGATTGAAGAAAAAATGTCAGTAAAAAAGATTGCCGTCACTGGAGATTTGTACCTCAATTGGTTCGAGGTCCAGGATCCTCCGGTCATATCCGTTAAAGACGGCACATCGCATAGTTGGAAGCGGCACATGAGCTTGAACAGGTATTATTCGGAAAGCGGGGCTCTGCTTTTAGCCCGGCTTGTCGGATCGGGCGGGTCATCCGGTGGATCTGTTGATGTATCGGGCCCGATTCTGAAAAAGGATGCGGGACTTCTTGAGAACGAAGAGATCGTCATTTCAGAGGCCTCCCTGATATGCCGGAAAGTATCCGATGCCACCGGGAATACCGTACCCCGTTATTTTATAGATAAATATAAAGGTTTCAGAGGGCCGGTCAGGAGCGATAAACCCCTCTATCTGGATAGAGCGTCCGGTATCGCATCTTTTCCCGCATCGGTCAAGGATGCGGATTTAATAGTCATTGACGATACAGGCAACGGTTTCAGGGATGAGCCTTCTTTATTCCCATCAGATATAAGCCGGAACGCCATCGTTGTCTGCAGGATGCATTCCCCCCGTTTTTGCAGCGGTTTATGGGACTGGCTCACTGCATCGGCAAATCCGGAGAATATAGTCATTGTGGTCAATTCCGAAGACATAAGGAAGATCGATGAGGTCGCCATAAGCTGCGGATTCTCATGGGAAAGCACCGCGATGGATTTTGTCTACCAGATCCAGATGAACCCGAATCTGCAGCCTTTGAAGAGATGTGCGAACCTTGTGGTGTTGTTCGGGATGGAAGGCGCCATACTCTATAATAACTTCAAGGATTTTTATGCCAAATTGTTCTTTGATCCTAAACGTATGGAGAATTTCTTCCAGCAGGAATGCAGAAATGCGGTGCCTTGGAAGACTTCGGTGTTTACGGCTGGATTATGCAGAGCATTGGCCGGGAAAGGGATTGACGGTCTTGATGACGGGATCGTCTTTGGATTGCAGGCTGTACGCCATCATGTGCTTGGCGGATTGGAGATTCATGGAGGCATCGTGGCGCCGACCGTATTTGACAGACCTGTCCCGGTGAAGGACGCGGCGGCATTCGGCAGTGTCATCGTCCAGAGACCGAAAAGCCTGTCGATGCATGATTTGGACTCGTGGAGCATTTTGTTGCAGAAGACAAAAGACAGACTGCTTCATATTGCCGAGAATATCGTGATAAAAGGTTGGGAAGGGATACTTGACGGAGTTCCGGAAATACAGTTCGGCAGTGCGCTAAAAACTTTTGACAGGAAAGAGATCGAGTCATATAGCGGAATCCAGAAACTCATACGTGAATACATAAACAGCACGAGACCTGAGAGTCCGCTTAACATAGCCGTATTCGGCCCGCCGGGTTCAGGCAAGTCGTTTGCGGTAAAACAGATAGCCCTTAAAATAGATGAAAATAAAATAGTCATAAAGACCTTCAATCTTTCACAGATGTCCCCTCCTGATATCGGAAGAGATTTTGCCGCTGCTTTACACCAGGTCAGGGATATCTGCATTTCAGGGAAGATACCCCTTGTGTTTTTTGACGAATTTGACTGTGACGGGCTCAGATGGCTCAAATACTTCCTCGCGCCCATGCAGGACGGCGTTTTCACGGATGGGGGCATGGAGTTCCACATCGGTATGGCGATATTCATTTTTGCCGGCGGGACATGCTCGAGCTACAAGCAGTTCTCGTCTGCGGGGGATTCCACCGATCTGCAGAATGACAGGATCGTAAAAAAACCTGACTTTCTCAGCAGATTAAGGGGTTTTTCCGACCTTTTAGGACCGAATCAAGGAC
>CAYWGM010000012.1:17110-40109 GCA_964457875.1 uncultured Eubacteriales bacterium
AGGACCGAATCAAGGACCGAATCATGCGGATGCCCCTGATATCGATGAGGTTTATATCATCAGGCGCGCCAAGGTCCTGAGAAGCATGTTCGAACGTGTGGAAGAAGCGAGGGGGCTTTTCTCCCCCGACAAGAAGACCCTGAATATTGACAGCGGGGTTCTGCGCGCGTTGCTGAGAGTGCCGTATTACAGGCACGGCAATAGGTCAATGCAGGCCATCATCCAGATGAGCAGGCTTTACGGGAGGAGTTTTTTCGACAAGGCGATGCTGCCTCCGAAGGATCAGCTTCAGCTTCATGTGGATGCCGACGAATTCGTCTTTCTGATGGAAAAAGAACGGTTCTATACTACAAGGAAGCAGGAATCGGTATTTATAGAATCCGTAGCAAGGGAATACCATGTACAGTATGTGAAGGAGCGCAAGTTCAGAAACCAGAGCATCCATGTCGATGAAGACTTTGATAAGCTCCCCGAGGACAAGATGCTTTCAAATATCCATGCATCCGAAGATATCCCCTGCAAACTCAGGCTGATAAATATGTGGTTCAGGCCGGTGGGCAAATGGGGTTTTGCTTTCAGCCCGATCATTACTGACAGGGAGATCGAATTGCTTGCCGAGAGCGAGCATAACCGCTGGAGGCGGGAGCAGGAGTTCCAGGGCTGGAACAGGGGCGAGTCATGGAGCCATGACATGAAGACCTCAAGTTATCTTTGCGAATACAGGGACCTGCCTGAGGAAATAAAAGAGTACAACAGAGATCTTGTGAAAGTGATTCCGGTGATACTTGCGAAATTGGGATATGAGATATTCAGGATAGACGAAGATGATGGGCTGGACGATAATGACACAGTCATGCGCATCGCGCGGACGATGCATGAAAGATATCTTGCCGCTTCGGGATCCTCCGCGGCTTCAAAGGTGCCATTCGAAAAACTTGATGATTACTACAGGCGCTCCAATATCGACAGTGCGTTCCATATTCCTCACAAGCTCAAAGCTGCCGGATATGGTATGCGAAAGAGGCAGCAGGCACAAAAAATATCTCCGATAATATTTGCGGATGATCAAATCGGGATAATGTCTTGTATGGAGCACCAGCGCTGGATCTGGGAAAGGCGTATCCAGGACGGAATTTCAGGGGAATCTGATGACAGGATTCAAAAAATCAGGGAAAATAGATCCTATATGGTGCCTTATGATGATCTTCCTGATAAAATCAAGGAATATGACAGGATAAATGTGCGCCTGATACCGGAGCTTCTTATGGAGTGCGGCTATGAGCTCTTCAGGATGCGTCGGTGATGAGGACGCCGATTTACCAAGCCATCAAATCATATATCGGATCAAAGCCAGTGCCTTTCCATATGCCCGGGCACAGGATGGGCAGCGGCATTCCTCGGGCATTTCGAAAAGTTTTTCCCGCATGCGACCTGACGGAAATCCCCGGCCTCGATAATCTGCATTGTCCGGGGGGTGTTGTCATGGAGGCGCAGCAGCTTGCGGCAAAGGCTTTTGGCGCCGGAAGGACGTATTTTCTCGTAAACGGATCGAGTTGCGGATTGCATGCGGTGCTGATGAGTTTATGTAAACCGGGGGACAAGGCGCTTATCGGCAGGGACTGCCATAAGTCAGTCATTACAGGGCTTATGCTTGCCGATGCCGATCCGGTATACATTATGCCGGGGTATGATGGCCGTTTTAGTATTACAACCGGAATTGATGCAGAATCGGTCAAGATGTCGCTTGAAGAGCATCCCGACGCTGTGTGCGTTGTTGTGACGCGCCCCAACTATTACGGTATCTGCACCGATATATCCGCTATAGCCGAAGTCGTACGCTCATACGGGAAAATATTATGTGTTGATGAGGCGCATGGGGCTCATTTCGCATTCAACCGCAAATTACCAGTTTCTGCGTTGGAAGGCGGCGCCGATATCGTGGTCCAGAGCGCGCATAAAACCCTTCCGGTTCCCACTCAGGGCGCATTGCTCCATATAGGATCCACACAAGCCGGCATCGATACCGGAGCGATCCGCCGAATAGATATTCCAAAGCTGGAGAATGCGCTCAGGATGCTTCAGACTTCCAGCCCTTCATATATACTGATGATGTACCTTGACGCAGCGCGCGCCATGATGGAAAGAGGCGGGGAGGCGTTGCTGGATCGGCTGCTGCATTATGTCGGCAGCATCAGAAATATGCATAATATAGAATGGCTTGGCCGGAACGACATTGGCGCCGGCAGAAAATGCGACCCCTCCCGGATGGTGATGCACGCCGCTGCGGCGGGATTGGACGGATTCACGACGGCGCATGCGCTCAAATACAGATTCGGGATCCAGACGGAGATGGCCGATCTGCTCAATGTTGTTATGCTATCGACTGTGTCAAATACGGAAAAGGATTTTGCAAGGCTCAGGACGGCTTTGACATATGTATCGGATAATCGCAATAATCATGGATTATTGCCATATGATACGGTGTCTGCTGATTTTGACAATCTAAGGGATTGTTCTGACAGATTTTTCAAACAACCGTTGCCGCGTGCGGCGCTCAGGTTAAAAGAGGCTTTCTATCTGCCCGGAGAGTCTATCAAGTTCAGAGGCGCGGCGGGACGCATCAGCCGCGGCATGATAACGCCATATCCTCCGGGAATTCCTGCGGTGATGCCCGGTGAGCAAATCTCCGCTCAAACGGTGGAATATGCCGGATTGATATTGGACGCCGGCGGCGCAGTTGAAGGCTTGAAAAAAATTAATGATGCTTATTTTGTTGACGTCGTGATATAATTTTATATGATATCTGAGCGAAGAAAGGAATACCCGCCGGATGGGGAAAGGCGTCTTCATTTCTGTCGAAGGGATCGACGGCAGCGGCAAAACGACGCAGTTGGAATTGATAGAGGCATATCTTCGGCAAAAAGGCTTTGATGTGTTTGTCGTGAGGGAACCGGGCGGATCGCCGATCTGTGAGAAGATCAGGGAATTAGTGCTTGATCGGGACAACGCTGCCATGTCGCCTGTGGCTGAAATGCTTTTGTATGCCGCGTCCAGGGCACAATTGGTTGATGAGTTAATAAGACCAGCGCTTTCCGATGGGAAAGTGGTCTTATGCGACAGGTTCGTTGATTCGAGCCTTGCCTATCAGGGCTACGGCAGAGGCCTCGGCGCATGTATGGTATATTCGGTTAATGAACCGGCGCTTGGAGGACTCCTTCCCGATATAACCTTCCTTTTTGATATTGAACCGGAGAATGCTTTTGCCAGAAGGTCCGATACCCTTGACAGGATAGAGAATGAAAAGATGGAGTTCCACATGCGGGTCCTAAACGGGTACAGGGAGTTGGCACAAAAGTGCCCTTCTCGGATTAAGATCATTAATGCGAATGTAGACAAGATAAAGGTGTTTGAATCGGTAAGGCGGGAACTTGATGTGTTTCTTGCAAACAGAGGCCGATGAATAAAATATTACTAGGGAGGTCGGTATGAAACTTGTTTTTGCGGTTGTCCATGATGAAGACGGGCACAAGGTTTCGGATGAATTGAACAAAAACGGATTCAGCGTAACCAAATTGTGCTCTACCGGCGGTTTCCTGAGAGCCGGCAATACTACTCTGCTTGTCGGTATAGAGGAGGATAAGCTTGATTCGGTGATAGAGATAATCAAGAAGAAGTCAAAAAGCCGGAAACAGGTCATCAATTCTTCGATGACGCCCAACGGTATGGGTGGGATGTTCATGCCGTATCCTGTCGAGGTCGTCGTCGGCGGCGCCACTATTTTCGTAATTGATGTGGCAAAATTCGAAAAAGTGTAATCAGGATGGTCTTCAGCGATATATATGGACAAAAAGATGTTATCATGCGCCTGCAGCATTCCCTGACGAATGGGTTTGTGAATCATTGTTATGCATTCTGCGGTCCGGAAGGCATAGGGAAAAGGACCGTGGCAAGGATTTTTGCCCGCGCCGTTCTATGCGGGGCGAATGATCCTTCAGGGGGTTGCGGCTCATGCATCTCCTGCAGCTCGTATGACGCAGGTACAAATCCAGATTTTTTGGTTGTTTCACCGGTTGATGGAAATATCGGCGTCGATTCGGTCAGGTTTTTGCATGAATCCATAATCAAAAAGCCAGTAAATTCCGATAAGAAAGTAGTGTTGATCGAGAATGCCGGAAAAATGACAATGCAGGCCCAGAACAGCATGCTTAAAATACTTGAAGAACCGCCATCCTGCTGCGTGATGATCCTTACCGTATCCAATTATGACGCTCTTCTTCCGACTGTCAGATCCAGATTATCGAAAATGGATTTCAAGCGGAATACGGATGAGGAAGTCATCGGATTTCTTGCGGCTAATTGCGAAGGATCGGCAGCCGACCATTTTTTTGCGGCATCGTACTCGGACGGATTGATAGGAGCGGCGGCAGGCATGGCGTCTTCGCCGCGATACATGGAGCTGAGGGAAGGTGCGCTGGACTCTCTGCTTCTGATATATGGCGGATCGCTTTCCAGGGCATTATCTGCCGTGTCTTTCTTTGAAAATAATAAAAACGACATAGGGTGTATACTGGATTTTATCGAATCGTTCATAAGGGACATGCTCTTTGCGGCAAACGGCCTCGATGGGATGCGGTTGATAAATTCCGACAAGAGCGGTATTATTACAAGTGTTGCGGCCAAAGCGCCCTGCCGCAAATTTGTGCGCGATATGGACGCGGTTGGGTCGGCAAAGGGAAGTCTGAGGCATAATGCCAATTTCGCAACAGTTATGGACGTATTGGTTATGAAATTACAGGAGGGCTGCGATATATGGTTAACGTAGTAGGCGTAAGGTTTAAAAAAGCAGGCAAGGTATATTATTTTGATCCGGGCGATCTGGCCATGGGGCTTGATACTCCGGTGATAGTGGAAACCGCAAGGGGTATCGAATTCGGCAACGTCGTTATGATCAGCAGGGAGGTTCCGGAAGAATATGTTATCAATCCGCTGAAAACAGTGATCAGGATAGCTGACGAAGAGGACGCGAAGCATCTGGAGGAGAACAGGAATAAAGAAAAGGAAGCCTTCGGCATATGTTTGCAGAAGATCAAGGATCATAACCTGGATATGAAATTGATCGATGTCGAATATACCTTTGATAACAACAAGATATTGTTCTATTTTTCCGCGGATGGCAGGATCGATTTCAGGGAATTGGTAAAAGACCTTGCTTCCGTCTTTAAGACCCGGATTGAATTAAGGCAGATAGGTGTAAGGGACGAGTCCAAAATGATGGGAGGGATCGGCGTTTGCGGCAGAATCCTGTGCTGCAGGTCTTTCCTTGCCGATTTCCAGCCGGTATCAATAAAAATGGCAAAAGAGCAAGGCCTTTCATTGAATCCGTCCAAGATTTCCGGCACGTGCGGCAGACTGATGTGTTGTCTGAAATATGAGCAGGATGCATATGAAGAACTTCTGAAGAATATCCCGAAGTCAGGCGCGATAGTGGAGACGCCGGATGGTCCCGGTGTCGTGGTGGATGCCAGCGTATTGAAAGAGGTGGTGAGAGTAAAACTCGATAAGGAGAATGAAACCGACCTTAAGAGTTATGCTGTTGCCGACCTTAAAGTGATCAAGGATGTTGCGGCAGTGGAGGAAGCGGTCCCTGACCTGGAAGAGTTGAAGCAGCTGGAGGATTAGTTCTTTTCAAATAATGCTTTTGGTGGTAGAATAAGTGAGTTCAATTTGAGGAGGTGCAGGGTATGGCATATTTTATATATGATGAATGCATCAATTGCGGGGCATGCGAGGCAGAATGCCCGGTTGCGTGTATTAAAGCCGGAGACACGAAATTCGTGATAGATGAGGATTGTTGCACTGAGTGCGGCGCATGCTCCGGTGTTTGTCCGGTCGATGCCCCAAGAAAAAAGGAAAAGGAATAGGGACGGAATATAGGGATAGTTCCGGAAGTTGAACTCGGAGAGAATGAAAGGCTGGATGACCTTCAACTCAAGGGTCTGAAAATAATACAGAGGGCCGATTGGTTCTGTTTCGGTATTGATGCAGTCATACTGACTGATTTTGCCGGCGTGAGGAATGGCGATAAGGTGGCTGATCTTGGAACCGGTTCAGGTATTATTCCCTTATTACTTGCAGGCAAGACCGAAGCCAGCCTGATTACCGGCGTTGAGATACAAAAACCGGTTTCGGATCTGGCACAGAGGAATGTCATATTAAATGGTCTTGAAGGCAGGATAAAGATTTGCAATTGCGATATTAAAGACTGCTGGAAGCATATAGGGCAGGGAAGTTTCGATTCTGTGACGTGCAATCCTCCATATATAAAGCAGAATGGCGGCATACTAAATCCTTCGGATATCAAGGCAGTTTCACGTCACGAATTGCTTTGCAGCCTGGAAGATGTAATTAGCGCGGCATTTGAGCTTTTGCGTTTCGGCGGGGTATTTTCGGTAGTATATAAGCCAGCCCGCTTGGTAGACTTGTTGAGTTTGTTACGGCAGTACAGGCTCGAACCTAAATTTATGCGCCTTGTCCAGTCTTCCCATGATTCGGATCCCAGCCTCGTCCTGATCAAAGCAAGGAAAGGCGGGGGGAGCGAACTGAAAATCATCAAACCATTGTATGTTCATAATGGAGCGTGCGTATGATGAAAGGTATTCTATATCTTGTCTCCACCCCTATCGGCAATCTGGGAGATATATCGGCCCGGGCGCTGCAGACGCTCAAAGATGTGGATATCATCGCTGCAGAGGATACCCGCCGGACTTTGAAATTACTTAACCATTATGAAATAAAAAAGCATCTG
This sequence comes from uncultured Eubacteriales bacterium, assembly GCA_964457875.1. Taxonomy (GTDB): domain Bacteria; phylum Bacillota; class Clostridia; order Acetivibrionales; family CAYWGM01; genus CAYWGM01. The sequence goes on from CAYWGM010000012.1 coordinate 23,916, forward strand.
GTAAGCTATCGTGAACAGAATAGGGCAAAATGCGGAGAATACCTTACCGGTGAATTGTTGGGAGGCAAAAGCATTGCCCTTGTTTCTGATGCGGGTACCCCTGTCATCTCCGATCCGGGAGAAGATCTTGTCAGGCTTGCCGTTTCAAAGGAGATCAGGGTGACCGCTATCCCCGGCGCTGTTGCTGCCGTCACAGGATTGATATTATCTGCGTTTCCTGCGTCCCGGTATGTCTTTGAAGGTTTTTTGCCGGCAAAAAAGAAGGAAAGGATCGGGAGACTGAATTCTTTGGCGGATGAAGAACGCACTATTGTTTTCTATGAAGCGCCCCATAAGCTTGTCAGGACTCTTGAGGATATCGCCGCAACGCTCGGAGACAGAAAGATAACGCTGGCGAGAGAGCTTACGAAAAAACACGAAGAGGTTATAAGGCTCACAGTTGGCGAAGCCCTTCAAATGTACCGGAACGATGCTCCGTTGGGTGAATTTGTGCTTGTAGTGGAGGGATTGCATAAGCCTCCTGTTATGCAGGAAGATTATAATCACGATGAAATTAATGTCAAAGTTGATGCTTTCGTTAGGCAGGGCATGTCCAGAAAAGACGCAATAAAGGCAGTCGCAGCGGAAACAGGCATGAGCAGGCGTGATATTTATAAAGAAGTACAAATTAAATGAACAGGATACAAATAAGAATTATTTGCATCCTGTTACCATTGGCGCCGTCTATTTTTTAAGTTCTTTCATGCAGTTCGGACAGATATTCTTGCCTTTATATACGATAATGTCCCTTGCGTCGCTACAGAAAATACAAGCCGGTTCGTATTTTTTCAATATGATGGTCTGGCCGTCCACATAGATTTCCAAGGCATCCTTTTCTGCTATGTCCAGAGTCCTTCTGAGCTCGATAGGCAGCACGACCCTGCCGAGTTCATCAACCTTTCTTACTATTCCGGTTGATTTCATTATTAACACCTCCCCATATTCTGTAAATTGCTCTTATTGATTTTACCATGCGTTCCAAAATACGTCAAGAATGTATTTAAAACACAGTAATGGCAGGCTGTCGTCTTTCATATAATGAAAACGGTGGCGGACACATGATGAATTGGATATGGCTTGTTATGATTGCCGCAAGCCTCATACTTGCGGTTATCAATGGCAGGATCGATGCGGTAACAGGAGCGCTGCTCGAATCCGCGGGCGAAGCTGTTGGCCTCTGTATCTCGCTATTGGGTGTCATTTGCTTGTGGAGCGGCTTTATGAAAATCGCTCAGCGTTCAGGATTGATTATGCTTATTTCAAAAGCTGTCAAGCCGGTATTGGGTATCCTTTTTCCGGCTTTGCGCAATCGTGATTCTGCAATGGGCGCGATCATGATGAATCTTTCCGCCAACTTTCTGGGCATGGGCAATGCGGCAACGCCTCTGGGGCTTAAGGCAATGGCCGAGCTTCAGAGACTGAACCGCGGAAGTCATGAAGCATCCGATGAAATGTGCATGTTCCTTGTTTTGAATGCTTCTGCCATACAACTCATACCTGCGACGATAATTGCCGTAAGAACGGCTCTCGGTTCCTCCAAACCCGCCGGAATAACCGCAGCCATATGGGTGGCCTCGACATGCGCATGCATCGCAGGTATAACGGCTGCCAGGCTTTTGGCCCTGAGGCGCGTAAAATGATGGCGTTCATCCAGTCTTATGCTGTTCCGGCCATTGTCCTGTCAATATTGATCTTCGGGCTGGCTAAAAATGTTAAGGTCTTCGATGCGTTCATTGAAGGAGCAAAGGAGGGGATCGAGACCACTATCGCGATACTCCCGCCTTTAATGGGCCTTTTTACTGCAATCGGCGTATTGAGGGCTTCCGGTGTATTGGATGCGGTGATAGGCATCGCAAGGCCGGTTGCCGAATTAATCGGGATCCCTCCGGAACTGGTGCCGCTGGTGATATTGCGGCCGATTTCCGGCAGCGCTTCGCTTGCATTTATAACCGAAATCATGAAGATATACGGTCCCGACTCATATCTTGGCCTAATGGCATCGACGATGATGGGATCTACTGAGACGATATTCTATACATTAACAATTTACTTCGGGTCGGTGGGTATTAAAAGGCCCGGATATGCCTTGACTGCAGCCTTGATTTCCGACGCTGCAGGCGTGGTGTCATCTGTCCTTGTCTGTAAGGCGCTCTTTGGTTGAGTTCCGTATATGACAGGTGCAGAATATCCTGTAAATATTGCATGTCATGGCAAATTAAACTATAATGAAAAAAAACGAAGCAGGGGTGTTTTAATGTCCGGACGGACGTATTATATTACCACACCGATTTATTATCCGAGCGACAAGCTTCATATAGGCCATTCCTACACTACGGTGGCAGCCGATACCATGGCAAGGTACAAGAGGATGAGGGGCTATGACGTCATGTTCCTTACCGGCACCGATGAGCATGGCCTTAAGATACAGCGTAAAGCGGCAGAAAGAGGTATCTCCCCGGAGGAATATGTTGATGAAATAGTAAGAGGCATAAGGGATCTCTGGAAACTTATGAATATAAGTAATGACAGGTTTATCAGGACAACTGACGATTATCATATAAAAGCCGTCCAGAGCATATTTAAGCGGCTTTATGACCAGGGCGACATATATAAGAGCGAGTATGAGGGTTGGTATTGCACCCCGTGCGAATCTTTCTGGACGCATACCCAGCTTAAGAATGGCAAATGCCCCGACTGCGGCAGGGATGTCGAATTGACCAGAGAGGAAAGCTATTTTTTCAGATTATCCAAGTATCAGGATCGTCTGATCAGACATCTGGAGGATAATCCCGATTTTATCCAACCTCCGTCAAGACGTAATGAGATGCTGAATAATTTCCTTCTACCCGGACTGGAGGATTTGTGTGTTTCTCGCACGACTTTTAATTGGGGCATACCTGTCGTATTTGATGAAGGTCATGTCGTTTATGTATGGATAGATGCGCTTTCCAATTATATAACAGCGCTTGGATATGCTTCCGCCGACCAATCGGCTTATGACAGGTACTGGCCTGCCGATGTGCATCTCGTCGGTAAGGAGATCGTCAGGTTCCATACGATAATATGGCCCGCGATGCTCATGGCGCTCGGATTGCCCTTGCCAAAGCGCATTTTCGGGCATGGCTGGCTTCTCCTTGAGGGCGGCAAGATGTCAAAGTCAAAAGGCAATGTGGTCGATCCTGTTGAGTTGATTGGGAGATACGGGCTTGATGCAATAAGATATTTCCTGTTAAGAGAAGTGCCTTTCGGTTCCGATGGCGTTTTCTCCAACGATGCCCTGATCAACAGGATCAATTCAGACCTTGCCAATGATCTCGGGAATCTTGTCAGCAGAACCGTCGCTATGATCGGAAAGTATTTCGGCGGTGCTCTGCCTAATGAACGGGTGGCAGGCGGATTTGACGATGATTTGATAGCTATGGTTTCTTCGATGCCTTCCAAAGTGGAGGGTATGCTTGATGAGCTTCAGTTCAGCCTGGCTCTTTCGGAAATATGGAAGTCGGTTTCCAGGACGAACAAATACATTGATGAAACGATGCCATGGGTGTTGGCCAAAAATCCGTCGGATATGCCGAGGCTTGCCTGTATCCTGTATAATCTTGCCGAAAGCATCAGGATAATTTCTATCGTGCTGCAGCCTTTTATGCCGCAAACGCCGCCCCGCATATGGGTACAGCTCGGGATAAAAGAGACCGATCCTTGTATTTCCTGGGACAATGCCAAAGCATGGGGTTTATATCCTGAAGGGCTGATAGTGTCACGCGGCGAGGCCTTGTTCCCGAGGATCGACCTTAAGGATACGGAAGGCATGGCATGAAAAAAGAAGCGTATTTAAAGATCGACATGCATGTCCACACTTCGGAAGTCAGCAGGTGCAGTCATGTCAGTGCGGATGAAATGGTTGATTTATACAGCAGTGCCGGGTATGGCGGTGTTGTTGTCACAGACCACTTTTCAGAAGAGACTTTTGATGGTATGAAGATCGGCTATAAAGCAAAATCATGGCGAAAAAAAGTCGATTATTTTCTGACGGGATACCATAAGGCGCTCGATAAGGCAAAAGCAAAAGGTTTGCTGATTTATTCCGGCGCTGAGTTCAATTTCCCGGGTAGCAACAATGATTATCTTGTGTATGGGATCAGCGAGCAATTCCTTTATGAAAATGAGGATCTGTTGGGATCAGGCTTCGAGGCATTCGTCGGACTTGCAAGACGAAACGGCATAATTATCTTTCAGGCGCATCCTTTCAGGTGCGGAATGACGCCAGAGAACCTGTCGCTGATCGATGGGATCGAGATATTTAACGGGAATATGCGTCACAATTCAAAAAACCATCTTGCATATGATTATGCATGCAGATATAATTTAAAAATGCTTTCCGGCTCGGACTTCCATGAAATTGAAGATCTCGGTGCAGGTGGGATTTCTGTTAAGGCGGATTTGTTTCCCTGCAATGAAGATTCGCTCGTTTCATTGCTCCGGAGTGGTGCTTACACTAATCTGACAGACGCTGACCGGCAATTACGTATTTAAGTTGCCGCATATTTGTTTTTAGGATATAATTGATGCTACAACTCGGACTCACGTTAATTTCAGGAGCTTATTAGATGTTCTTTGATTCGCATACCCATTATGATGATGATGCTTTTGCCGCCGACAAACATGATGTCATAAAAAGAGTGCATGAAAAAGATAGTGTCGCATATCTGATCAATGTTGGTTCGAATATAGCCTCATCCATTGAGTCCATTTCATTTGCTGAGCATTTCAGATTTGTATATGCCGCTGTGGGTATCCATCCCCATTCCATTACCGGTATTGGTAATAATACGATGATAGTCCTTGCCGGGCTGGCTGCGGGTAATAAAGTAGTCGCAATCGGAGAAATCGGGTTGGATTATCACTATGATTTTTCTCAGAAAGAACAACAGAAGTATTGGTTTGCCAGACAGATAGAGCTTGCGAAGAATACCCGTCTGCCTATTATAATCCATTGCCGTGAATCTTATGACGATGTGATGAAAATCATTAGAAGCACGAATGCAAGTGAAACCGGCGGGGTATTCCATCATTTTTCCGGAAGTGTCGAATCAGCCAGGGAAGTATTGAATCAGGGTTTCCTGATTTCTGTCGCGGGGCCGGTCACCTTCCTTAATGCCAGAAGGATCGTGGAGGTCGTTAGGTTTGTTCCTGACGACATGCTTCTGATTGAAACCGATTGCCCTTATCTGACGCCCGAACCCTTTCGGGGAAAGAGGAATGATTCCGGTATGATCAGGTATATTGCCGAGAAGATAGCGGAAATAAGGCAGACGACAGTTGATAAAATAGCGGAGATGACTCTGCAAAACGCTTTCAGGTTATTTCACATCGAGCATTCACCAATATCTGCGACAGGAGCGTGATTATTATGAAAAAGTTTGTTCTTATTATGGTCAGTACGCTTGTTATGATCATATTTATCGCCTTCAACTATCTGTTATGGGAAAGGGACGGCCGCGAGAAAGATATCCGGACTCTCCAAACTTCGAATGAGAATAATTCCGCGACGATAAATGCGCTCGGAAGGGATATTAAAAATCTGGAGGCTGACAACAAGGATATGGCGCAGGAGAACGATGATATGGAGAAGCTGTTGGAAGCCGTCAGAGCGGACAATACACGGCTCAGGGATGAAAATATCAATATGGGCGATGAGTTGAGCGAAAGAAAACGTCTTGTCGACCAGCTTAAACAGGATGTCGACACATCCATCATTAACGCCCCGATCAGGAAATGGGCTGATTCGATAGATAAAGCCGAATATGAGACCGCATTCGATCTGCAATATGGATACTTTGTCATTGCTCCGGAAGGATCTCCCGGGCTTGGTGACTTCACTGACTTTTATAAAAAATATGTCAAAAGTATGAATATTAAGTCGATCGGTTTGAAACTCAAAGATGTGCCTGCCAGTATGGCCGGGATGATAATATTCGAGGCGGTTGTTGACATTGAGCTTTCTGAAGGCCAGATAACCGTGACCGATAAATATATCGACCTGCGGTATGCGGAAGGGCCGAATGAATTCTATTTTACGATTACATACGATGAAGTGCACAGGAAATGGGTTATAGGCAGTATATCGCATGAGCTTTGAGCCGTTGCCCATTACTCCGATTTGACAAAAATGCCATTAATGGAATAAAATATTATATAGAATTATTTATATATGGAGGTTCTGTTTGAAGAGGCTTCTTAAAGGGCTTGTCAGAAAACTTGCCGGAAATGTGAATCCGCTTGCCATACCGGCAATTTCCCTGGTAATAGTATTTGCGTCGGCTGTCGGCGTCTCTGCCGGATTAATTCTTGATAAGGAATTAATTGTACAAGACGGAGACACGAAGATAAGCATTATCACAATGGATTGTACGGTCGGAGAAGCGCTTGAACGTAATGATTTGAGGATTACTGACCATGATTATATAAATGTGCCATTGAATGCACCGCTCAATAATCTCGCGGCAAACCAGATATCGATAAAAAGGGCTGTTCCTGTGGAAATATACGCTGACGGGGTTAATCGTACGGTAATGACGTATAATGATACCGTGGGTGATCTCCTGAAAGAAGGGCCTGTAAGGATACTGCCGCAGGATAGACTTGAAGGCGCGGTTCTCGATGATAAGATATATTCCGGGATGAAGTTCCGGATTGTCCGTGTCATGGAGGAAGAAATGAAAGAGGTTGTTCCGATACACTTCAGGGAAGAATTGCGTGAGAACCGCAATATGGATAAAGGTAATGAAAAGATAGTACGTGAAGGGAAAGACGGCGCCAGGGAGAAGACTTTCCGGGTAGTATTCGAGGATGGAGTGCAGATACTGAAAGAATTGGTAAACGATATGGTGACGCTTCAGCCTGTCAACAGGATAATCGAATACGGAACCGTATTGAGTTATAAGACCGCGAGGGGCGATGTGATCCGATACAGGAAAGTGATGGATATGAGGGCGACGGCCTATACCGCTTCTTTTAAGGATACCGGCAAATCCCCCGACCATCCCGATTTTGGGATTACGTACTTGGGCTGGAAGGCAAGAAAAGGGATAATCGCAGTCGATCCCAAAGTCATCCCGCTTAGGACGAAAGTCTATATAGAAGTTGCGGGCAGCACGCCTGATTACGGTTTGGCAGTTGCAGGCGACATAGGGAGCGCTATAAAAGGAAATCTGATTGATTTATATATGGATGATCAGGTAACGGTCGACAAGTGGGGCTGTAAAAAAGTGAAAGTATATATACTGGTTGAGTAAAATGGCGGCGTTAGGGCAGCATTTCATTATTGACCCGCAGGTTGTGAAAAGGATAGCGGACGCCGCATCTGTACGAGAAAATGATATTATTCTGGAAATCGGCCCGGGTACCGGCAATCTTACCGTTGAACTTGCCAAAAGGGCAGGTTTTGTTATTGCTGTCGAAAAAGACGACCGCCTGATTGATGATCTTAAGGTTAGATTGAAGAATTATGCAAATATCCTGCTTATTCCAGACGACATATTAAAATTTCAACTTTCTGACTTACTAAAATATGCTGAAAGGATCAAGATTGTCGCAAACATTCCGTATTATATCACCACGCCGCTCATAATGAAATTGCTTGCAAGTACCCGCGGCGCCGGGAATGCCCCTATAATAGAGGAAATGGTACTGACCATACAAAAAGAAGCGGCATTGAGGCTGACGGCACGGCCCGGCTCGAAGGAATACGGCCTTCTGTCAGTAACCGGCGATTTTTACTCCGATAGCCAAATACTGTTTGATATCGGCCCTGAATGCTTCCGGCCTGCTCCGCATATCGTCTCTTCTGTTGTAAAGATAAAACCGTATGATGTATTGCCATATGAAATAAATGACGTCAGAATGTTTTTCCGGGTTGTCAAGGCTTCTTTCATCAGGAGAAGGAAGACATTGGCAAATGCATTAGCAAGTTCAGGAAGTTTCAGACTGAGGAAGGAAGAAATCATTCAGATACTGAATAATGCTGGCATACAGGATAAGCAACGTGGCGAGACATTGTCGTATTTGAAATTTATTGAGATTGCCAATTCATTTTCAGCAATAGAATTGTTAAATATTTAATTAAATATCTTTCAAATGACTCATATTTCAAGTATAATGTTTGTTATATCACAGTTGTTTATGACAAGGTCATAATACCAGATATAGATTATAAAAAATTGAAGGCGGTGATTTGATGTATTCTAACAAAGCTGTAAACGAATGGATTGCCAAGATGTCCGAGCTTACCAAGCCGGATCGTATAGTGTGGATCGATGGATCCGAGGCTGAAAAGCGGCGGCTTACCGGAGAAGCTTTAAGCACCGGTGAATTATATGAGTTAAATCAGGAAAAGCTTCCGGGCTGCGTGCTTCACAGGACGGCGGTCAACGACGTCGCAAGGGTGGAGCATCTGACATTCATATGCACGACCAAAAAAGAAGACGCAGGCCCGACCAACAACTGGATGGCGCCCGATGAGGCATATGAAAAGCTTGGCAGGATCTTCGACGGCTCGATGAAGGGAAGGACCATGTACGTCGTACCGTACCTGATGGGCCCTCTGGGTTCTCCATTCAGCAAAGTGGGCATCGAGATCACCGATAGCATATATGTCGTCCTGAATATGAGGATCATGACGAGGGTAGGAAAAGCTGTCATGGATCAGCTCGGTGATTCGGACAATTTTGTAAAAGGTCTGCATTCCAAAGCGGATAGGGATCCTGAAAGAAGATATATATGTCATTTTCCTGAAGATAATGCCATATGGAGCGTTGGCTCGGGATATGGAGGCAATGTACTGCTCGGTAAGAAATGCTTCGCTCTTCGGATTGCCAGCTTCATGGGTAAAAATGAAGGCTGGATGGCGGAACATATGCTGATACTTGGGATTGAGAATCCCAAAGGCGAGGTGTCGTATATCGCTGCGGCATTCCCGAGCATGTGCGGGAAGACCAACCTGGCAATGCTTATTCCGCCCGAAGGGATGAAGGGCTATAAGACATGGACTGTAGGCGACGATATAGCATGGATGAGGGTAGGTAAAGACGGAAGACTCTGGGCTGTGAATCCTGAAGCCGGATTTTTCGGTGTTGCCCCCGGCACCAATATGAAGTCAAACCCCAATGCGATGCTGACAATTCAGAAGAATACCATTTTCACCAATGTACTGCTTACGCCCGATGACACAGTATGGTGGGAGGGGATGGGCGTCGAACCGCCTATGCAGGGCATAGACTGGAAAGGCAACCCCTGGACGCCTGAAAGCCCGGAAAAGGGTGCTCACCCCAATTCGCGATTCACATCTCCGGCAAACCAATGTCCCTCGATCTCACCAAGGTGGGAAAATCCTGAAGGAGTTCCTATCTCTGCCATACTATTCGGCGGACGGCGTGCAAGGGTTGCTCCGCTTGTATATCAGTCGTTCGACTGGGAGCATGGCGTGTTCATCGGCGCCACGATGGCATCGGAGACTACTGCGGCTGCTACCGGCAAGGTCGGCGTCGTCAGAAGGGATCCTATGGCGATGCTGCCGTTCTGTGGGTACAATATGGGTGATTATTTCGCTCATTGGCTCGAAATGGGCAATAAGATACCAAGGCAGCCTAAGATATTCAATGTCAACTGGTTCCAGACCGATGCCGACGGCCGGATAATCTGGCCGGGTTATGGCGAGAACCTGCGCGTGTTGAAATGGATATTGGAAAGATGCGGCAATTCGGTCGATGCGGTGGAATCACCGATAGGATATCTGCCAAAACAACAGGATATCGATATGACAGGCCTGGATAGTATTAGTCCGGATGTGTTGGGGAAACTGCTTACGCTTGATTATGACGCCTGGAAGGACGAAGTCGCCGATCAGGCGGCATTCCTTGAAAAATTCGAAAGATTGCCAGCAGCTGTCAAAAAACAGCACAGCCAACTTTTAAAGAGGTTCGGATTCTGATATTACTTCACCTCCATGCGTCATATATATATTACATGGAGGTAGACAAATATGGAGGGTATCAGACCAAGCAGGGAATTTGTGACGTTTTCGCCGGTCAGCGCCGCAGCGCATCAGCTTGACGGTACGCCGAGAGGATTTATCAGGATAGAGGTGTCGGGCGGCACCGGAAGATACGATGCATTTTTGCAAAATATCAGAAAGACCGGCATCTCAGGCGAAGATTTCACATATGGCCTGTATTTCGGTAGATTTGTGAAGGCATCGTCCGGCCCGAGCGCGATGATTGTACCGGGCGGTGTTTTTATTTCAAAGAGCGGCGGATTTGAAACAGGCGGCAAGTTCAATCCGGTTGATTTTCTCGGATCTTCGCATAAATTTGAGGATTTTAACATCGTATTGGTTTTTCGCGACTTTGGTAAAAACCGTTCGGATCATTCAAATCCGCATGTGATCATGACGGCGTTCAGGGGGGCCAAACTGCCGGATTGGCGCGATTATCTTGACACTTGCCTCGCTTCCGGAAAAGCTTCAGCGGCTGACCGGGCTGACGATGCATTAGAAGATGTAACTGATGCCGGACAGGGACAACATCCTGCCAAATATGATTATAAAGGCCTTGCCGAATGCCTTGACAGGAATTTCCTCAGGGCGGATCCTTTTAAGGTTAGGAGGCGGGATTACAGATGGTGGCGAATCGATGATCCGGCTCATCTTAACAACGTGCTGCTGGAGTGTGATATAAGGACATCGGTGCTGTTCAACCCCAACCTGATTATGGCGCACCATATGCATAAATATCTGATCGCGGGTATATATTCCGACAGGATAAGCCTCAGGGATTACTTCGTTTGCGGTATCCCGGGCGAATGGAATGCAAGGGACAAACCTTTCGGTGAATATTGCAGGTGGGTGCAGACAGAAGCCGGAAGGCCCGGGAAGGGTTTTATGGGTTACTGGCTGGTTTATTTCGATCTGATGTCAGGTAAGTACCTCGGATTCCAATGAATTTGATAATTTCGCTCCAAAGTGGTAACTTAATAATATGGAAGAATGGGTTGTCTTAAAAAACGTTTTGAACGATATTGAATTTGAACTGGTGAAAGGCGTGCTTGAGATGGGCGGTATTCCGTGCGTCGCCCGTATCAAAGGAATGGACGGTTATTTAAAGATATTGACCGGTGCGCCTTTTAACGAGGGTATAGACGTTCTTGTGCCTTCAGACAAGTTAGATGAAGCTGCAGATCTTTTAAAATCCGGATTTGAAAACGAAGAGCAGAATTGATACGCTCAATAAAATAATGTCTTTTTATGTAGATTTATAGTATAATTATTGTTAATTCGGGGCTACATGTAGGATTTTGTCTTTTTGAAGGAGCTGGTACCTGTGACGCTGAAAAACAGGGTAGAAATAAAGATAGCCGGTAAAGACTATACCCTGATTGGCGCGGAAGCGGATGAATATATACAGAAGATAGGGCTTTATATCGATAAAAAAATGAGTGAGATTATGCGTCAGTACAGCAAACTCAGTACTTCCATGGCAGCCGTCCTTACCGCTGTCAATGTGGCTGACGATTATTTCAAGATCACGGAAAGTGAAGCAAGCCTGAAAAAAGAGATTAAACGCCTATATGAGATAATTGAAGAGCTTAAGCAGGATAAAAAGAGATTTGCGGAGGATAATAATATCCTTGGCAGCAAAAATACAAACCTGCAGCTTGAGTTGGCCAAACGCGAGGCAGAACTAAGGGAAGTCAGGAATTCCGTTGAAAAACTCGCAAAAAAGCAGAATTAGCGGTCACTCTGATGAGGATAATATTCATATTTATAGACGGATTCGGAATCGGCAAACAGGATCCGGGTTCGAATCCTATTATTGCAGCATCACCTCCGGGCATCTTAAATTTATTCAATAATTATTGTCTCATGCCGACCGATGTCTTAATGGGAGTTCCGGGGCTTCCGCAAAGCGCTACCGGGCAGACAGCCATATTCACCGGCATCAATGCGGCTGCAGCTGCGGGCAGACACATTAATGCACAACCGACGATGTTGTTGAAAAGTCTGATATCACGCACGAACATGTTTGCTGTGTTAAAGCGGAAAGGCCATAGTGCAGCCAATGCAAATGTGTACCGGCCTGAATACCTGCAAAAGATGCTTTACTCATCCGACAAGCTTCATAAGCCTTCTGTCACTTCGGTCATGACGATGTCAGCAGGGGTCCGGTTCCGTCTTGTTGATGATTTTAAAAATGGCACTGGTATATACCACGATCTGACCGGTAAAATGTTGAAAGATCATGGCTGTTCCGTAGAACCGGTTACGCCGGCCGAATCTGCCCGGCGGCTTTACAGGATCAGCAAGGAATATGATTTTACTTTGTTTGAGCATTTCCTTACGGATGTGATAGGACATACCATGGATATGGAACTTGCGATTTCCGAAATAATGATGCTTGATGAATTCCTTGGGACGCTGGCAGGATTGGTCGATGAAGAAAAAGAAGCCCTCTTTATCACCAGCGACCATGGGAATATCGAGGATATCAGCATCAAGACGCATACGATGAATAAAGTGCCAACCCTTCTGCAGCAATCAATATGCAGAAGGGCTGGGATAAGAGTAGGGTCGTTGCCCGATATAGTGGATGCCGTGCTAAGAGTAGCTGAATTATAGCAGGAGGGAAGGCAGAGCATGGAAGTTGAGGTTTTTATAGAGAAATGCCGCAAGGACGCGATCATCCCGGCGTATGCACGTCCGGGCGATGCCGGTATGGATGTCTTTGCAGCCGAGGACGTACTGCTGCTTCAGGGAGAAACGAAGATCATTGCGACAGGCTTGAAGTTTGCCATTCCGAAAGGATACGAAATTCAGGTGAGGCCAAGGAGCGGCATATCATACAGGACGCCGCTGCGCATATCGAATTCGCCCGGCACTATAGACAGCGGATACCGCGATGAACTCGGTATTATCATGACCAATACATCGGAAAGAGCCGGTAGTCCCGATAAACCGGGCATGGCGGGCATCCCGCATACTATTGATGAGAAAAACGCCGGCGGCGGGGCGTATCGGATAAGAAAAGGCGACAGGATAGCGCAGATAGTACTGCATGAGGTTCCGAAAATCAGGTTTGCGGAAGTTGATTCGGTAGCGGGCATAGGCGGCGACCGAGGAGGCGGATTCGGTTCGACAGGGGTCCGCAGCGATTGATATTCGCAAATTGTATTGAACGTGGATCGTGTATTGTATTATAATTAAAGTAATGAAAAATACCCGGCTGAGATGATTCGGCTGCTGAAAGAGGTGTTGTCCTATGCTGGTGCGTAATTGTGCAGGAGGGATAATATTTGCCGGTGATAAGGTATTCCTCCTGAAAAATGAGAAAGATGAATGGATCTTCCCAAAAGGCGTTATCCGCAACGGCGAATTGCCGGGCGAGGTTGCCAGGAAGAGAGTGAAGGAAGAAACCGGTATAGATGCGGAGATCGTATCGACAGCAGGTCAGACCAATTACGAATTCTACTCCATGACACGACAAAAACCCGTCTGCAACAGAATCATCTGGTATATAATGAAATCCCTTAACGAAAAATTTAAAATAATAAAAACCGAGAAAATGCAAGATTGCGGCTATTTTGCCGTTGATGAGGCAATGGATCTTGTGACTTACAGCCAGGATAGATCGCTGTTGAGTTTATCCTACGGCAAATATAGGGAATTTGCCGACAGCAGTACATTATTCTGAAAAATATGCTGAAATCTTACATGACCGTAAAAGGCCACGCTATTGCGAATTATGAAGAAAAGAAATCGCGTTTCATTTCACAGGTATTGAGTGTTGAAAATGAAGAAGGCGCTTTGTCGTTTATTAATAATATCAAAAATTCGAATAAAGAAGCATCACACAATGCGTATGCGTATTCTGTACGGCTTGACAACGCCGTATGCCGTTTCAGCGATGACGGCGAGCCCGGCGGGACGGCTGGCCTGCCGATAATGGAGATTATCAGGAAAAGGAATCTCTTGTTTACGGTGATTGTTGTTACAAGGTATTTCGGAGGCGTCCTGCTCGGTGCGCAGGGATTGACAAGGGCTTATGGAAAGGCTGCCTCGGCCGCCGTCGACGCGGCGGGTACAGTGTTGAAAATACCCGTATGCGATATATCGGTTAATTGCAGCCATAACCTTGCAGGAAAGATTCAGGGTAGAATCATGCAATCAGGATATAAGATAAAGAACATCAGTTACGGCGAGGACGTAATCATCGTGTCGGCCGTGCCGGCACAGTCGAAGGAAGAGTTCATCGGAATGGTCAATATGATCGCCGGCGGCGCATGTCGGGTGATTTCGGGGGATATCTACCACGATGCCGCAAGACTATGAAAGTGTCCTGTCAAGCCTATATATGTCCGAGAATTCAATATTTATTGATTCAATAAGCCTGTGATCTATTTCCTGTTTGCGTGGCAGGCTCTGCCGCCGGTTTTTTTTATCACATGCCGTGGCCGGCAGTTTTATGATAAATTCGCTTCCCGCACCCTCCTGACTATGTAGTTCAATGGAGCCTTTATGATGATCGACGAGGGCTTTAACAAGCGACAGGCCTATACCGAAGCCATAATCGCCGTTTTGCGCGGTATTGGCATTATAATCCTTCATCTGCCAGTAACGCTCGAAAATCTCCGCTCTCTTGCTTTCCGGGATTCCAATGCCGTTATCTTTAACGGATATTCCGATATGATCCGTCCCGGCAAAAGCCCCTACCTTGACGAAACCTCCGGGATTAGTGAATTTGATGGCATTTGAAAGCAAGTTCATAACGATCATATCTATCTTTTCGATATCAATTACAGCAATTATACATTCAGGAACCGCTGAATATTCCAGCCGAATCTTTTTTTGTTCGGCAAATGGCAAAACAGACAGCGTGATTTCACGCAGGAGATCCGATATGTTGCATTCTACCGGCTCACACTGCATAGTGCCTGTTCCGGCTTTTTCAATTTCAAGGATGTTTGTGATCAGCTTAAGGATTTTGTAACAGTTTTGCCTGATTACCGGATAATGTCTTGTGCAGTACTCATTCGTGCACATGCCCTTTGTCCTGTTCATTTCGATAAGTTTAAGCGAACCGAGAATAACTGAAATAGGCGTTTTAACCTCATGGAACATATTGATAATGCTATTCAGCTTCTTTTCGCCGAAAGGCCTTTCTTTATTTATTGACATAGAAAAAACCTGCCTTTTATACTTGTATACTTTGTGCTATTATAGTGGTACGTCTGCATTGGCATCATCATTATTGAATAAAGCCAATGCCAACTTGATTATACAGAAATTATTCTATTATGTAAATATGTAATTAAAAAAATTGTTTCCAAGGGGATGCAGGTAAAGATGTCAGGTCACTCGAAATGGGCTAATATCAAGCATAAGAAAGAAAAATCAGATGCGCAGAAAGGCAAGATTTTTTCCAAGCTGGGCAGGGAAATAATGATTTGCGTGAAAGAAGGCGGCGCTGATCCCGAAGCCAACCAAAAGCTTAAGGATATCATTGCAAAGGCGAAGGCTTGTAATATGCCTAATGACAATATTTCCAGGAGTATAAAAAGGGCTGCCGGCGGAATGGATGCGACAAATTATGAGGTCGTATGGTATGAAGGATACGGACCGGAAGGCGTGGCATTAATGGTCAAGGCCATGACCGACAACAGAAACAGGACGGCAGGCGATTTAAGACATTATTTTGATAAATACGGCGGCAACCTTGGTTCTACCGGGTGTGTGGCCTTCATGTTCAATGAGCGCGGCGTCATGCTGGTAGAAAGATCACAGGATGTCGACGAGGACAAGCTGATGCTGGATGCAATGGACCTTGGAGCTGATGATTTCAAAATATGGGATGATTCATACGAAATAACGACATTACCGCAGGATTTTTATACTATAAGGGAAGGCCTTGAAAAAATAGGATATAAGATCGTATCGGCGGCGATAGAGATGTCACCGGTATCATTCACGTCAATAAAAGACCCGAAGCATTTGGAGCAAATGGAGAAGCTTATTGAGCAGTTGGATGAGTTGGAGGATATACAGGAAGTCTTCCACAACCTCGATGTGAATGCGTGATAAGCGTCGGATTGCGGCGTCAGCCATCG
>CAYWGM010000013.1:0-6337 GCA_964457875.1 uncultured Eubacteriales bacterium
AAAACGCTATCCTGGTACATCTGCCCCATAGCTCTATATATATTCCCAAATACGAGCGCAGGAGCATCGTGCTCGATGACAAAGATCTGCAGCATGAGCTTCTAATCCTGACCGACAGATATACCGATGAGCTTTTTGACTGCGGCAAGATTAAGGCGGTCATGCACAAGAACAGGTACAGCAGGTTGGTGTTCGATCCGGAGAGGTTCAGGGATGATGATAAAGAGATGATGTCGGCGTTCGGCATGGGCGCGATATACTCAAAGTCGCTGGACGGCAGCATATTGCGGGAATTAAGCCCTGTCAAACGAGAAAAAATGATGGTAAAATACTATGACCCGTATCACCGAAGTCTTGAAGATAAAACCGCTGCGATTCTCCAAAGACATGGCAAATGCCTGATAGTCGACGGACACTCGTTCCCGTCGCTGCCGCTGCCGTTTGAGGCCGACAAGAGCCTTTACAGGCCTGATATCTGCATCGGGACGTGTGATTTCCATACGCCGGAAGGACTTGTGTCGGCAATGGAAGCGCATATTAAAGGAGCGGGCATGACTGTCCGCAGGAATGCGCCTTTTGCCGGGACGCTCGTGCCGATGAAGTATTATATAAAAGACAGTCGTGTGCTATCGGTCATGATCGAGGTCAACCGCAGGCTTTATATGGACGAGACGACAGGACGGAAGCTTCCGTCGTTCGCCGGAGTCCGGGATTTCATCGAAGGCCTGCTTGGGGAATCGATTCGGAGCTGCGGTTATACAAATCCTTGATGATATCCTCTATCGGGACTTCCTGTATCGACATATCGGCTATGATGCTGTGGTTGTCAATATCGTGAATGAACCGGTTCAGTTCCGTTAGGGACGTATCCAGTTCGAGTTCGGTCTCGAAAGCCGATATCGATTTGAGCACATTGATTCCCGGAGCCGACAGTTCCGGAAGCGGTTCCCTCGCAGTTATCTTGACGATCTTCTTTGAACCGATATGATTCCTTAATGCTTTGAGTTCATTGTTGAATACGATTTCGCCGTGGTTGATGACGACGACCTTCCTTGCAAGATGCTCGACGTCGCCCAGATCGTGTGTGGTCAGTATGAAGGTGGTACCGGCCTTGTTCATTTCCAGTATGAATTTACGGATCGCATCTTTTGCTATCACATCAAGCCCTATGGTCGGCTCATCCAGAAAGACCACATCAGGATCATGCAGCATTGCCATTATGAATTCGCATTTCATTCGTTCGCCGAGCGATAACTGTCTCGTCGGCTTCTTGATCAGATTGCGGGTCTGCAGCACCTCGACCAGCTTCTCAAGGTTCGCTGTGAACCGCTTGTCGGGTATGTCGTATATCGCCTTGTTCATCATGAACGAATCCAGCGGCGGGATATCCCATATCAACTGGGATTTCTGCCCGAAGACCGCGCCGATATGCGAGACGTACCTCTTGCGGTCTTTCCACGGTACATATCCCATGACATGGACGTCGCCGGATGTAGGATGCAGGATCCCTGTGAGTATCTTGAGGGTGGTCGACTTACCCGCGCCGTTCGGCCCGATCAAGGCTGCCAGTTCGCCTTGATCGACCCGCAAATCTATACCCTTCAGGGCCTCGACGACGATCTGCTTTCTGTGGAATATGCTTATGACGGTCTCTATGAAAGTACTCCCGCGTTCGTAGGTTTTGAACTCCCTTTTGAGATTTTTTACTTCGATCATTGTTTCATCCTCCTGCGTTTCATCCCCCCGCGCTCGTATATTGCTTTTTCATGAAATGCCAAAGCAGCAGGCTCAGCGCCGTGAGTGCGAATGTGGCCGCAACAGCAGGAATCAGGCCGCCCGCAGGTTTCACAAGAAGGACGGAGGCCGGTATGAAGGAGATCATGAAGACCGGAGCCATCCAGGTAAATAAGTCTGCGACCGCCTTTGAGAATATCGTCGCGGGGTATTGCCCGAAAAGCGTGATCGAATCGAATATTTCGTACACGCGGCTGTTACCCACCCATTTGAATACAAGTGACGACATTATAACGGCAAATGAGAACAACACCATGAGCGAAAGGACGAATAATGCCCCGAACGCCGCATAAGCGGCTATCCCTGAAGGCGGCAGCTTCGCAAGCGCATACCCCGATAAGGCCAGACCTCCTAAAATCATACCGAGATTATCACACCCGAATGAGGCGGCCATGACGACATTCAGCGTCGGATGAGGTTTGAGGAGCAGCAGGTCGAAGGTCCCTTCCCGGACTGACGACAGAGTGCTCCAAACAGCGCCGAAAAAGAACGAAAAGGCAATTCCCCTGGACAATATGAATATGCCCTGGAAGAGCAGGACCTCGTAAAGGTTCCAGCCCGGGAACGACACGCCGTTCGAATATATCAGGTATGTGACAAGAGGTATCACCATGTCTCCGGCAAGCGTTATCAGGGAGCTTATTACAAAATCGGCCCGGTAAGCCATCCTTCCGGCAAATGCCGCTTTGATGCCGACGATCTGGATCTTAAGCATCTTCATCATACCCCCACCCCCGTGAATTTCCTGATCCCGAGGCGGTACAACGCTTCTGACAGCGCCCACATCAGCAATACCGCACAAGCCTGCAATGCCACGACCTGCGGTATTTCGAGCCTGATCCCGGCCAGTTCGTACGATCCGATGAATACACGCGCCGGCACATATGATATGTACTGGAAAGGCAGGAAGAACAAAATCTTCTGCATGCCGGCGGAGAAGAATGTGAGCGGTATGAAGGCGCCGGCGAAGATATCCCGCAAAAGCAGGAACATCCGCCTGACTCCGCCTGTCCTCACCAGCCAGAAGCCAGTGACGCCTATGCAATAATCCACAAGGAACATCATAAGGAAGCCAAGGCCGATTGAAACCGCCGTCCACGCGATATGTGCCGGTATGAGCAGTATGCCGAACACCAGATAGAATATTATAAATACAGGAACAAACTCAAGGACACAACCGAGCAGCCGGTGGCCGACTTTTTGTGATAAGGCAAAATATCGATGGGAAACGGGCCTCAGCATGAATGTGATGAATTTTCCGGTCTGGATCAGCATCTGCAGGTTCCAGTCGGCGAAGTCCATGATGCAGTAATTGATCAGCGTAACGATTCCGTAGTAGACCAACATCTGCTCCAGGGAAAATCCGTTTACGCTTTCATTGTGCTCGAATACTGCACGCCATATGAAATACTGCACCGTGAAATATGCAGGGCCGACGAACAGCGATACAAGCATATGGCTGCGGTATGCCGCCCATTCTTTGTATGTAGCATAGGCTACTGATTTCAGGACATTCAATGCTTTTAACACATTCCACCTTGTAATATAATGGCGATAGTCCATATTATACCACAGCGATTTGCAGAATTCACAAATTATTAATAGTTTTTATACAATTACTGGATAAAATATTATTATTGAGGTTTGATTCTGATCTGAAAGGAGATGGTTTTTCGATGAATAGAAAGAGCGTAAAGAAGATTTTGATAATTTTATCCGTGGCAATGGCTTTGATCGTGCCGGTCACAGTATTCGCAGCCGCCTCGGATGCGCCTGCTGCCAAAGTCATCAGGGGCTTCTTTGGTATAGACATGTCCAAGCTCACCGACAAGCAGAAATCTGATGTCGATGATTATGTCAACAGAATGGCGCAATTACAAAAAGAATTCATTGACAAGATGGTGGAAAACGGCGCATTGAGCCAGGAGCAAGGCGTCATGGAGAAGCAGCGGATCGATGGGTTGTTGAAGGACGGCGGCAATGGATTGTTTCCCGGATTGGGCAAGATGTTCAGGATGGACAAGGGCGGAGCGGGTTTTGGCGGACGCGGCATGCCGTGCAAGCCTAAAGAAATCGGTAAGATCGACTTTTCAAAGCTGACCGCCCAGCAGAAAAATGAACTTGATGCCATATATAAGAAAATGGCTGACCTTCAGAAGGAACTGGTGGGGAAGATGACTGCCAGCAAGCTGTTGACAGAAGAGCAGGGTATCGCAGCTATAAAGAAAATCGACGAGTATCCAGGTTTCAGGCTATTCATGGGCGACGGTTTTATGATGGAGTGCTTGAACCCTAAGAGGATTGGCGCCGCAAACCTTACAGAGCAGCAGAAAGCCGATTTAAAAGCATATTTAAAGGAATACTCGGATAAAATGAGCGCTCTGCAGAAGGATTTGATAAGCAAATTAACAGAGTTCGGTGTTCTTGCAAAGGACCGGGGCAACAACGGCTTCGGCAGCGCCGCTAAGAACGGCACATCTATATGAGCAGCCCGCTTCGGCGGCTTTGATATAGCCTCCTGATTGCGTCTCCTACCGGATGCGTCAGGAGGCTTTTTGATTTACTTTTCTTACCGACGATACGATAACATAGCCGGCAACCGCTCCAAAAATCAATCCGATAAAGCCGCCGTATATGAATCCGCCGAAAGCATTGCTTGCCACACTGTCAAGCCAGATCCGCAGGGTAATATGCGGTATGCCTTCGGTGAATTTGCCTGCCCCTGTCACAAGAAGGAGCTGGTCTTTTATGCCGATCGATAATCCGAACGATATCCCGGCCAGCAGCATCCCTGTCACGGCGCCCGCAAGAATGGCAAGCCATTTGCCGGCCTTTGAACGGATCATTACCCATGTGAAGAAATATGCAAAAAGGATTGCGGTCGCGGTCTGGAGCACCAGTACGACTGTAAGGATTCCGGGCGCGATCCGTGGATTTTTTATAGAAGTGACAATACTCAAAGGGCCGGTTATAAGGGTAATATCGACGGCTATGCCTAATATCAGACCGATCAATAGAGATATACGGAGCGTTTTCTTGTCTTTCTTATTGAATTCTTGAGACATGAAAAATCCTCCTGTGGCAAGATAATACCATATAGATTCTGAGAATCATATTACCGTTAACAGTTTGCTACCGTCAACATAATATAATAGTGAGATATGAAGTGCCATATGGTAATTATTCGGGGTGGTATTCATGTATTGCGCTAATGATATGTATTGCGCTAATGATATGTATTGCAGGATCTGCAATGATTACGGTACGGTGCAATGCCCTTTTATGGCCGGTTGCGCCAGCGCTGTAGCCTTTATGAAGGGCAGCGTGCTTGCGCCGCAGATCTCCGGTACGGTTTTTTTACGCAACGCGCAGGGCGGTACGGAGGTCTGCGTCGATATACACGGTTTGCCGCCTTATCAGCCTGCCTCTCCCGGAAAGGATCCCATCGGACCGTTCGGATTTCATATACATGAGATCGGTAATTGCGGCGACGGCAATCCTGAAGACCCGTTCCAGATGGCGGGCAGCCACTGGAATCCTGATAAACAGCCGCATGGCAATCATGCCGGAGACTTGCCGGTTCTGTTTTCCAACAACGGAAGGGCAAGGATGTGCTTTTATACAAGCAGATTCAAGCCTGCCGATGCAATCGGAAAAGCGATTATCGTCCACCAGAATCCGGACGATTACCGTACCGAACCTGCCGGCCGTTCCGGCAAACGTCTGGCCTGCGGCATTATCAAGACGGTCGGGGACTATTAATTTGAAGAAGTTTTATGTGAAGGAGCGACTATTATGGCTAATCAGATCTTTCCGGTAAACACCATTCCTCAGAGGATGAATAAACCGCGCCTTGATGTCTATTATCCGCTGATTGTTACATCCCCGGTCCCGCTGGCCCGGCAAAAGATGAATATGGACATTTACAGGCTTACCGACCAATTGCTGACAGACCAGGGATATTACGAGAATCAGATGACCACATGCACCGGATGGTATGAACTTAAAACAAATGAGCGGGCCATTCTGAGCCTGTATCTCGGCAATTATGCGTTTTCAGGCGGCGCTCACGGGCTTACCATCATCAAGGCTCTTACGTTCACCACCAATGATGCCAGATCATATACGCTCAAAGAGCTATTCAAACCCGGCAGCGATTACGTCGCAGTCCTTTCAGCTATCGTAGCCGCGCAGATAAAGCAGCGGGACATCCAACTGCTTGATGACTTTAAAGGAATAAGGCCGGATCAGGATTTCTACATAGCCGACAAGTGCCTCGTCCTATATTTCCAGCTTTATGAGATTACACCTTACGCGCTGGGGTTTCAATTCTTCCCGATATCTGTTTATGAGATACAGGACATCATTGACGAAAACGGCCCGCTCGGAAGGATGTTAGGCGAATTCTGACATTCGGTAATGGTAATCATCGGTCAAGTGGGGCAAGTGGGTCAAGTGGGTCGAGTGGGTCGAGTGGGGCAAGTGGGGCAAGTGGGTCGAGTGGGTCGAGTGGGGCAAGTGGGGCAAGTGGGTCGAGTGGGTC
>CAYWGM010000013.1:6437-7801 GCA_964457875.1 uncultured Eubacteriales bacterium
CAAGTGGGTCGAGTGGGTCGAGTGGGGCAAGTGGGGCAAGTGGGTCGAGTGGGTCGAGTGAGCAAAATATTAAGTAGTGTGTGTAATATTGTTCCATTTATTAAGTATTGAGCTCAAATTGAGCTCAATAATACGGTAAAATCCTGAATTATGTAGTGTAATCGCACTAAAGACCCGATTATTCTTTAAATATCCATACATTACTTAAAAAAATGAACAGTCGCATGTTTCAATGGGTGCGCAGGGTGCGCAGGGTGCGCAGGGTGCGCAGGGTGGATCTGTATTGTGCTTGTTTATACCTGTCCGTTTACCGAACGACTAGAGGTTCGGTATCGGCAACAGGCAATACACCACTGCGACACTGATACTATTACTGATACTATTACTGATACTATTACGGATACTATTACTGATACTATTACGGATACTATTACGGATACTATTTACGAAGAACAGATACAAGAAGCGACCGTAATATGTTATATTTATTCTTGGTAATAATTGCAGTGCCGATTTATTAAAAATACAGCGTTTTGGAGGATAACCGCAGATGCTTATAAAACCGGTAAAACAGCTGATTCTTGCAGGCTTGATGATTGCCTTCGGCTTGCTTCTGCCGATGATATTTCACGCATTCGGAGCAGGACCCGTTTTTTTGCCTATGCATATTCCTGTTATTGTCGCCGGCTTCATCCTCAATCTTCCGTTTGCCGTAGCTGTTGGAGCTATTACGCCATTGCTGAGTTCATTCACGACCGGGATGCCGCCTTTGTTTCCTATGGCTGTCATTATGGTCTTCGAGCTTGTGGCGTATGCGGCCGTTTCCAATATTACATACAGGAAATTACGACTTAATGTCTATTTATCAATAATAACTGCAATGATAGCAGGGCGGATCGTTGCAGGCGTTACGATCTGGATTCTGGCCGCATTGTTCGCACCGGGATTGCCCGGCCCCGTCAAGTTTATCTCGGGCTCGATCACCGCAGGCATCCCTGGAATAGCTATCCAGTTGTTTTTCCTTCCGGTTCTTATTATGATTCTGGTCAGAAACAGGATCATATTGCGTTAAAATTATATAAAGCAAAAAAAACAGGAGACGGATTTTGAATCAAAAAGAATATTTCGATTCCATCGCCGGTCAATGGGACGGCATGTGTTGGCATGATCCGGAAAAGCTGATAAGAATAATGGACATGTCGGGTCTGCGCAAAGGGGACCGAGTACTTGACGCCGGTACGGGGACCGGCGTGCTCATACCTTATATTCGTTCACGCATAGGTGAAAGAGGTTCGATCATTGCCGCTGACTTTGCACCAAATATGCTTCGCGAAGCCCAAAACAAATATGGCTCCAATTCCGGT
>CAYWGM010000013.1:7901-23500 GCA_964457875.1 uncultured Eubacteriales bacterium
CGGCGACGTGCTGGACGGGTCTTTCCTCGCAGGCAGATCTTTCGACTGTATTATGTGTTATTCCGTGTTCCCGCATTTTCCGGATAAGAGCGACGCAGTGATAAAGCTCACAAACCGCCTGGCAAAAGGCGGACGGATAGTCGTCTGCCACTCGTCGAGCCGGGAAGCCATCAACAATCTGCATAAAAACGGCTGCAGCGCGATAAAAGATAATTATCTGCCTGATATGGACACTCTGAAAGGTTTCTTTGAGTCTTCCGGGATGAGGGTCGCCGCAACTGTCGATGACAGCGATATGTTTTTATTAGCGGCAGTATTGTGATAAAATCAATATAGCTGCCGGAGATAATGAGAGGTAATTGTATGACGCCTTTTGAAATCACAATATGCATAATCGGTATCCTCAGCATCGCGTTATCAGTTTCATTGATTGTAATATCGATCCGGGGCCGCAAAAAGGCCGACCTCCAGCGCAATCCCGCGGAATTGCGCCTGCTTCTCGAAGAAATGGCAAGAAACCGTGAGGAATCTTCATCCAGCGCACGTATGGCAAGGGAAGAACTATCCTCTGCTTTCAGGATGCTCAATGAGACTATGATTTCAAATATCGCCAATATGGCAAACCTCCAGAAAAACCAGCTTGATATTTTTTCCGGGCAGCTGAACACCCTTACCCAATCGAATGAGCAGAGACTCGAGGCCTTGCGCAAGACCCTCGAAGACAGGATAAAAGGCCTTCAGGATGACAACAGCCAGAAGCTCGAAGCTATGCGCGCGACTGTGGATGAGAAGCTTGCCTCCACCCTGGAAAAAAGGCTCGGAGAATCATTCAAACTCGTGAGCGAACGTCTTGAGCAGGTATATAAAGGTCTTGGGGAAATGCAGGTGCTGGCGTCAGGCGTCGGGGATTTGAAAAAAGTCCTGATGAATGTCAAGACGCGTGGAGTATGGGGTGAGATCCAACTTGGCAACATATTGGAACAGATATTGACTCCGGATCAATTTGTTACAAACGTCGTCACGGCCGAAAACAGTTCCGAGAGGGTGGAATTTGCGGTCCGGCTCCCCGGAAAAGGCGATGACGGGGGAGAAGTCCTTCTGCCTATAGATGCAAAATTCCCTAATGAGATTTATCAGAGACTTGTCGAGGCCAGCGAGCAATCCAATCCCGCTGCGGTCGCAGAGGCTCAGAAGCAGCTCGAAACCAGAATAAAAGAAGAGGCCAGGAGGATATGCGACAAGTATATAAATCCGCCGAATACAACGGATTTTGCTATCATGTTCCTGCCAACGGAGGGTCTTTATGCCGAAGTCGTTAAGCATGCAGGCCTTATGGAGCATATACAGGAAAATTTAAGGGTCGTCATTGCGGGGCCGTCGACGATGGCGGCATTGCTGAACAGCCTCTCGATAGGCTTCCGTACGCTGGCAATACAGAAAAGGTCGGGCGAGGTATGGTCCCTGCTCGGCGCGATAAAGGCTGAATTCGGCAAATTTGGCGCGATACTGGAAAAGACGCAGAAAAAGCTGCAGGATGCAAGTAACACTATAGACGAAGCAGCCAGAAGGTCGAGGATGATCGAAAGGAAGCTGCGAAAAGTTGAGGAAGTCCCATATGGCCGGACGCCGGCAATAATTGAGGAGACGACAGGATCGGCGCCACCCGGTGAGAATTTCGAAGCGGAAGCGGAGGTAGACTTATGAATGTCAGTGAAATGGCGGCAACGGTGAAAAATGCGGCCTTGAGGCTTTCGATGCTGCCATCGTGTATCAGGGATGAAGCCCTTGAATCGATTGCCCGCTGTATCGATGAAAACCGGCAACAGATCATCAAAGCCAATCTTGCCGATTTAGAGAGGAGCAGGGATGAGAATATCCCGATGCCCGTCCTGAAAAGGTTGAAGTTTGACGACGTTAAAATAGATGAAGTGATTTCCGGTTTAAGGAGCCTCAAAAAGCTCGATGATCCCATAGGGCGGACGATGCTCGCGAGGGAGCTTGATAAGGGCCTTGAACTTTACAAAGTGACCTGCCCGATCGGCGTCATCGGGATAATATTCGAATCAAGACCCGATGCGCTTGTGCAGATTTCCTCCTTATGCCTGAAAAGCGGTAATGGCGTCCTGTTGAAAGGCGGACAGGAGGCAATGTTCACCAACCGGACACTTGCCGGCCTGGTCTCAGGCGCCGCAGTCGAGGCAGGCATCCCCGACGGATGGCTCAGGCTGTTCGAAACAAGGGCTGACGTAAATGAACTGCTCAAGCTCGATGATTATGTCGACCTTCTCATACCCCGGGGCTCCAACGAATTTGTCAGATATATCATGGACAATACAAAAATACAGGTTCTCGGGCATGCCGAAGGGATATGCCATTGTTATATCGACAGATCGGCGAATATCAGCATGGCCTTGGATGTGACGGACGATTCCAAAACCCAGTATGCCGCCGTCTGCAATGCGACCGAAACGTTGTTGGTCCATAAGGATATAGCTCCGGAATTTCTGCCGGCATTGAAACAACGGATCGAAGGCAAGGGCGTGGAGCTGGTCGGATGCTCAGAGACACGCCGCTTCATCGATGTCGCGCCGGCTTCGGAAAAGGATTGGAGGACCGAGTATCTGGATTATAAGCTATCGATAAAGGTTGTCAATGATATCAATGAGGCAATAGGCCATATAAACACCTACAGTTCGCACCACACCGACGCCATTATCACGGAAGACAGGGCAAACGCGGCATTGTTCCTCGACGCCGTCGATTCGGGCAATGTCTTCTGGAATTGCTCGACACGCTTCAGTGACGGTTTCAGGTACGGCTTCGGAGCCGAAGTCGGCATCAGCACCTCAAAAATACATGCGCGGGGTCCTGTCGGGCTTGACGGACTTGTGACCTACAAATACAAGTTATTGGGCAGCGGCCAGACCGTGGCGGAATATATGGGCGCGAATAAAAAAAAGTCTCTTACGCATAAGGAATTAGGGCATGACTGTCCCGTATGAATAAATTCCTTGATTACCATATGCCATCCATGTTATAATCTGTTCAAAGATTAAAAGAAATTGAATATCGTGTAAGGAGTATCTTCAGGGCAGGGTGCAAATCCCTACCGGCGGTAAAGCGTTTTTACGTTAGCCCGCGAGCGTAAGCAGATCCGGTTTGATTCCGGAGCCGACAGTAAAGTCTGGATGGAAGAAGATCAAAGATTATTTTAAAATGATCGTTAACCCTGGGATATCCTTCCGGGGTTTTTTGATTTCTTTGAAAGGTGGTCATAATGAAGATTTCTACAGACAAAATGGTCAAAATGGGTATGCTTGCCGCACTCTCGACAGTGCTCATGCTGTTGGTCAGATTCCCGATCTTGCCTGCGGCGACTTTTCTTGAGTATGAGCCGGCGGATGTACCGGTATTGATCGCAGGTTTCATGTACGGACCGCTGGAGGCGTTGATCGTTGCGGCTGTAATGGCGCTTGTACAGGCATTCACCGTCAGTGCCGGAAGCGGATGGGTAGGATTTGTCATGCATATGATAGCAACAGGTACATTAGCCGTTGTCGCGTCTCTGGTCTATAAAAGGTTCCACAATATGAAAGGCGCCATAATAGGCTTGGCATGCGGTTCATTGGCAATGACCGCCATAATGGTTCCCGCCAATCTGTTTTTTACGGTCAGGTTTTTCGGCGTACCTTATGATGCGGTTGTAGGCTTGCTCGTACCTGCTATCATACCGTTCAACCTGATAAAATCGGTGGCGAATTCTATACTTACGTTCGCGATCTATAAATCCGTCAGCAGGATTTTCAGGGGGATGCCGCGCCTATCGGGCAAATAGGCTGCTAACGCAGATATATCGGTTAACGCAGCCCTATCGGCATATATGGGGGAAGTTTTTTGTCCGCAAACTTCCTCCTGAATCTTGCGAAACGCTGTAATCCGTTTTCCAGGCGTATTTTCGGCCAACCCACGCCGATAAGCGGCATGGCGTATTTAATAAAGTCATCGGTCACATCCAGTTTATCTTTTGATATCCATGATGCCGGTAAAAATCTGACTGTATTTGCCACTTCCTCAAGCCGTACTTTTTCAAAAACGGGCTTGTAGGTTTCACCCGGCGCCCGCAGGATGGTCGCCATCCATCCGGTTCCGGTGTGAATCGCGATTTCCACCGCTTTTTTGCCTACTTCATATGCTTCTTCGATGTCGATAATAGATGCATGTATGGAAGTCGACCTCTGTATTACTCCCGGAACCTGGCATGTTGCCTGGCCTCGTGCCTTCAGGCCTGTCCTGTTGAGGTAATTTATCACGACCTGGGCTGCCGTTGTTTGGCTTGCCCCGTATTCCACATGCCCGAAACCGTCATATGAGTTCCCTATATTCCCTGCAGCGAATCCTTCATTGACTACGACTATGCATCTTCCGGATCTTATCAGTTGCTTGTTGACATTATCGGCCAATGATTCAAGGTCATGTCCCGCCTCCGCCATATAAAGCTGCAGAGGCATTTCCCTGCAAGGATCCGCAAGGCGTGATGCGGCTGTAATAAATCCTGACTGTCTGCCCATCGCTTGTATAACAGATACACATTCAGAAACTGAGATACTTCTGTTTTCTTCATCGATATTTTGGATGAGATAGGCCCAATACCTTGCCGCGCTTGCGTAACCGGGCGTATGGTCTATTAATCCGAAATTCTCGTCGCCCATATCATTATCAATGGTTTTGGGAACGCCGGTAACGACGAGATCGTAGCCTTTCGATGCCGCAAGCCTCGAAACCTTGCAAGCCGTATCCATGGAATCATTACCGCCGATATAGAAAAAATATCTGATATCATGTGCCCTGAATACATCTATTATCCTATCGAAATCTTCCTTGTGTCCTTCTTCTTTAAGCTTATACCTGCATGTGCCGATAGCTCCGGCTGCAGGCGTATGGCTAAGTAATCCGATCTCTTCCGCGGATTCTTCTGTCAGATCGATCAATTCCTCGAGCAAAACCCCTTCAATGCCATGCCACCCGGCATATATTTTTGTTATGTGGTCGGGAAAAGACAAGGATGTTTCAATCACACCCTGCAGCGATGCGTTGATAACTGGCGAAGGTCCTCCTGATTGTGCTACAAGCGCATTCGACATATTCATTCCTCTATTTCCTTTCAAAAGGGATATCTATTGTTATTGCGGTGCCTTTGCCCGGAGATGATTCAAAGTTGATCGTGCCGTGGATGATCTCGACGCGTTCCTTCATCCCTTGCATTCCGAATCCCCTCTCGGAGAAACCGGGCTTTCTGGCAGATATTATGCTATTTGTGTCGAATCCTTTGCCATCGTCGGTTATTGTCACTTTTATACTTTCTTTCAGAATATTCAGGTCGATCTTCACATTCTTTGCCTGTGAATGTTTATGAATATTTGTTAGCGCTTCCTGAACCACTTTGTAAATGGTCGAAGAAAGGTAGTATTCAATACCAAAGTCATCGCCTCTGCTCTTGAATGCTGTGCTGATGCCGGTATCCTCGGCGAATGTCTTGAGCCTTGCTTCAATTGCGGACTTTAATCCCTCATCAAGAAGTGTAGGTCGTAAATCATATATTATTGTCCTGATTTCTTTTACCACTGCCCTGATGTTTCTTCCGAGCTTGTCCATCTCTGTAGAAAAGTTTTCACTTTGGCCCGATTCAAGTAATTTTCGAATTATTTCGAGTTTGAAAGACAGGCTTGCCGCAGATTGCGCGGGACCGTCATGTATCTCCCTCGCTATCCTTTTTCTTTCTTCTTCGTGGGCCTTCAATATATTTCTGCTTAACTCGTCAAGTCTTCTATTCTGGGCTATGTATTCCTCCAGAAGGTCCTGAAGGCCGCGGTAGAGATTGATATTCTCGAGCGCTGCCGCCGCCTGCCCGGCAAGGGAGTTCATAAGCATCTCGTCAAGTCTCGTAAAGGGTATTGTCTGTTTGCCTCTGCGTTTGTTGACAAGCAGAATCACGCCTGTTATATTCTCAGAACGGTTTTTCATGGGGAGGCACAATACCGACTTTGTCAGGAAACCGGATTTGCGTTCAGACTCGATATCATGGATTATACCCGCAGCCGGATCCAGTTTGTAGATATCGTCGATCCTCAGCGCTTTTCCGGTCAGCACGGCGTAACCCGCAATTTTATCTGCCGTTATGTCAAGTTTGGGATGATATGGCATTCTTATGCTACCGTCGTTGCTCCATACTATTGCCGATTGGAGTGACTTTCCTTTAACGTCAGATCCCGATACACTCGATAGTTTGGCGGTATCTGACTCCATTACAAGATAGATGGCGCCTGAATCGCTTGAAGTCAGCTTCATGCTGCTTTGTATGATTTTTTCGAAAAGCCTGGACATATCTTTTTCTGTGGTCAGAAGTTTACCTATTTCAAAGAAATCTGCCGCTTCTTCTTCGCTCAGAACCATGGAAAGCCGGTCGCTCTCATTCACCGGAAGATCACCTTATCCATTTGCATATTGCGCAGTTGCTATCGTTTGCGCTTCATTCAGTATACAACAGATGTACTTTCCAATCAAATCATATGGTGCATAATGCCTATATGGGATAGGACCGCAGTACTATAAATTTTTGTCGAAAAATGAGAGTTATTGCCTATTTTTATTTTATTAGATTCCTTTTATAATTTAATTACGTAAAACAGATTGTTACCAAAGCTATAAAAATACATAAGCTGCAAGTTTAATTACATAAGAAAACCACAAGAATGAACAAAAGATTGAGCAACTGATACGAAGTTGAAAAATACTAAAGAAAAGAGCAAGTAAAGCCTGTACCGGATTCAAGGTGCGGGCATTTTTTTTGTTTGGAATGATGGATTTGCCCTCCTAATATATTTTAATTGTGACCATATGAATACCATCCGGGGGATTCCGAATATGACGGATGCGGGTAATTCTTCCTGCGGATATGATTACACGGCGCTTGAGCGCGATATCATATCGCTGAAGTCGCAATATCCTTTCATCGAAACGGGCATGGCCGGTAAGAGCATAATGGGAAGGGATCTGCATTACATCAGGCTGGGATACGGTCCCGTCCGGGTCTTTTATAACGCATCGCACCACGCGAATGAGTGGATCACATCCATGCTGCTGATGAAATTCGCTTCCCGTTTCCTTGATGCATATGTCAGAGGTTTAAAACTGAAATGTTATGATATATCCAATATTTATGAGAAATGCAGCATCTATATGGCGCCCATGGTGAATCCCGACGGCGTGGACTATGTGATAAAGGGCGGAATGAGCCAATGGAAGGCAAATATAAGGGGCGTCGACCTCAACCTGAATTATCCTGCCGGCTGGGAAAAGGCAAAAAAATACGAGCATCGCTTTAATGCGACGTCTCCTTCGCCGTCCCGACATGCCGGCGAAGCTCCGCTTTCCGAACCGGAAGCATTGGCGATGGCGGCATTTACCAGGCGGCATGATTTCCGGATGGTTATCGCCTATCATACCCAGGGAAGGGAGATATATTGGAAATATCTCGATTGCAATCCATCCAAATCTTCTGTTATCGCCAGCCTGTTTTCCGCGGCAAGCGGGTATCAGCTGGCCGAAACGGTTCCGGAAGACTCGTATGCGGGTTTCAAAGACTGGTTCATTCATGAGTTCAACAGGCCCGGATTTACCATCGAAGCGGGTTACGGTCAAAATCCATTGCCGTTATCGCAATTTGACGAGATATATGACGAGAATGAAGAAATAATGCTTATAGCCCCTCTTCTGGCAATCGGTCTGATTTGATATAATTTCATTGTATCCGGAGGAATTATAATGAAAATTGCCGCGGCGGCAGCTTTCGGAATCGAGGCCGTTACTGCCAGGGAACTTGACAGACTCGGGTTCAGGGATTTGAACATTGCCAACGGAAGGATATCCTTTGACGGCAGCGCCGAAGATATCTGCAGGGCGAATATCATGTTGCGCACAGCCGACAGGGTGCTTGTCACTGTAGGCAGTTTTGACGCGTTCACATTCGACGAGCTTTTTGAGAAAACCAAAAGCATACCCTGGGGCGATTGGCTGCCGGTGGATGCTGCCTTTCCTGTCAGCGGAAAGTGTGTTAATTCGCAACTTATGAGCATTTCCGATTGCCAGGCCATAGTTAAAAAGGCCGTGGTGGAAAGACTTAAGCAGAAATACCGACTACAATGGTTCGATGAATCAGGACCGGTTTTCCCGCTGGAAGTATCCATTGTAAAAAACGTCGCTGAAATAACACTCGACACTTCGGGCGCAGGGCTGCACAAGAGGGGTTACAGGCATCTGTCAGGGCCTGCTCCGCTCAGGGAGACACTGGCGGCCGCCCTTGTCCTCCTGAGCAGGTGGAACTCAGAAAGGGCTTTTGTCGATCCGTTCTGCGGTTCCGGCACTATTGCGGTTGAGGCTGCCATGATAGGCCTCAATATTGCGCCTGGAATCAAGAGAAGCTTTATTTCTGAACAGTGGTCCCATATAGCGCCAATTTCATGGGAACGGGCGAGAGAGGAAGCATTGCAGGCCCGAAGAATTGATGCTGAGCTCAGGATATCCGGCTTTGATATTGATGCGGATGCCGTAAAGCTGGCGGAATTGCAGGCGGAGAATGCCGGCGTTGCCGGGCATATCCATTTCCAGGTCCGGGACGTGCGCGATCTCAGATCAAGATATTCGCACGGCTATATTGTCTGCAATCCTCCTTATGGCGAACGGTCAGGCGAAATCAGACAGGTTGAATCGCTTTATAAAGAGATGGGTGCCATTTTCGGCAGCCTTGATTCATGGTCATACTTTATCCTCTCTGCCCATCCCGAATTTGAAAAGCTCTTCGGCAGGAAGGCTGACAAGAAACGCAAGCTGTTTAACGGCGGTCTCAAATGTGATTATTACCAGTATTATGGATCGCCTCCCAGGTTCAAATCGAGTATTTCAGGTTGACATCCGTTATTATCATATATTATTATTGTGTAAAACCAAATTGGGCTATTAAACATAGGAGCGTATACTAAAGATGTATTTAAAGGTCGGCAAGTCGAATATAAACGGAGCGGTTGAGATACCGGGTTCCAAATCGCATACAATAAGGGCGATTTTTTTATCCAGCCTTGCTGAGGGCTTGTCGGAAATCCGGAAACCGTTGTTGTCGGACGATACCATGTCCGCGGCTGCGGCATGCCGCGCGTTCGGAGCTGGAATCAGGCATCTGCCGGACAGTATTGAAGTGACAGGTTTCGGTGCTGCGCCTCAAACTCCTGACAATATCGTCGACATAGGCAATTCGGGTACCACGCTAAGGTTTGCCGCAGCTGTTGCAGGTCTTTGCGGCGGATGGACCGTGCTTACCGGCGACGATCAGATACGAAGAAGGCCTCTGGCTCCTTTGCTGGACGCAATCAGGAATCTCCGAGGCAGCGCGTTCAGCACCAGGGGCTACGGGATGGCGCCGGTTGTCGTAGGAGGAAGGATGGAAGGCGGTTTTGCCAAAATCGACGCCGTTACGTCACAGTTCCTTTCTGCGCTGCTCATCAGTGCGCCCTTACTTGATAAAGATACTACAATAGAAGTTATAAGACTTAATGAGGTTCCGTACGTACGGATGACTCTCTGGTGGCTCGATAAAATGGGCGTCGGATATCATAATAACGAATTCCGGACATTCAACATAAATGGCAGACAAAGATATGGGGCGTTTAACACAGTGATTCCCGGGGATTTTTCTTCAGCGACTTTTTTTGCCGTGCTGGCTGCGATTTCCGGCGGGACTGTCAGGATTTCCAATTTGGATCTGAACGATCCTCAAGGCGATAAAGTAATTCTTGATTATCTGGAATGCATGGGGGCGCGGGTGACGCGTAAATCGAGGAGTATAACAGTACAAGGCAGAGACCTCAAGGGTATGGATATCGATATGAACGCCACGCCTGACGCCTTGCCGGCAATGGCGGTCGCAGGCTGTTTCGCATCCGGCCGGACCAGGCTTCTTAACGTGCCGCAGGCAAGACTGAAGGAGACCGACAGGATACGCGTAATGTACGAAGAATTATCAAAAATGGGCGCAAAGATCAATGAACTGCCTGATGGATTGATAATAGAGCGGAGCGATCTCAAATCCGCTCAATTGTCGGGCCATTATGATCACCGTGTGGTCATGGCGCTGGCAATCGCCGGATTATGCGTAAATAACGGCGTTACGATAGATACCGCAGAGGCTGTGAATGTAACGTTTCCACAGTTTGCAAAGCTGATCGGTGAGTGCGGCGGCGATATGGCAATGGTCGAAAATCTTTAAGCAATCGGAGGTTGAATTATGACTGGCAACACTTTCGGCAAGATATTCAAGGTCACTACATGCGGAGAGTCTTATTCGGGCGGATTCCGTAAGAGGATGCAGATACCGGACAAATTATACGGCGGTCTTCTGGCGATAGCCGACGGGGTGCCGGCGGGGCTAAGATTGACCTCTGAAATGATACAGTCGGAGCTGGACAAAAGGAAACCCGGACAGACACCCCTTGATTCTCCAAGAAAAGAGACCGACAGGGTCTACATCTTTTCAGGGGTTATGGAAGACGACCTTACAACGGGTGCTCCGGTGGGATTGGTCATACCGAATGTCGATATCGAGGATATCCATATAGAGCAGTACAGAAGCTATAAAGATATTGCGCGTCCCGGACATGCCGAGTACACCTTTTTTCAGAAATACGGCAAATTTGCTGATTGGGTCGGCGCGGGCAGGGCCTCGGGCAGGGAGACGGCAGGCAGAGTGGCAGGCGGCGCTATCGCCAAAGCCATACTTGATAAGCTCGGTATCGATGTTATTGCATATATTTCTGAATCGCATGGTATAAAAGCCGGCGACATTAGTTATGAAATGGCTAAGGCCAATTACCGCAAGAATGACCTGAACTGCCCGGATCTGCATAAGGCTCCGGAGATGATCGCGGATATTCTGAAAATAAAAGAGGAAGGCGATACATGCGGAGGGGTTGTCGAGGTGATTGCCCATGGGGTACCGGCTGGGCTTGGTGAGCCTGTATTTGATAAGCTGAGCGCTACCATGGCGCATGGTATAATGTCCATAGGTGCTGTGAAAGGTATTGAAATCGGCGCCGGATTCGCGCATTCGTCGATGAAAGGATCGGAATCAAACGATTCGATGTACTATGATGACGAGACGGGCGAAGTCAGGTTCCGGACAAATAATGCCGGCGGTCTGCTCGGAGGAATATCCAGCGGTGAGGATATAAGGATCAGGGTGGCAATCAAACCTACCCCGACAATATCGATCAGGCAGCAGACCATAGATATGTCCGAAAAAAAGAATGTCGAGTTGCAGCCCATCACACGCAGGGACCCCTCGCTTTGTCCGCGCATATACCCGGTCTGCGAAGCCATGGTGAGGATGGCAATCCTTGATGCCGTATATATCGGTATGGGGTACAATCATGTGGCTGAATTGGTTTCTCAGCCATAATTACTAAATTTAAAATAATGAATCGGCAATAATAGAGCCCTGTGAAAAATCACAGGGCTTTATGTATGGAATATCTTTTTTTGAAACTGACAATAGTTACTTTTTGTTAACTTTGTCCTTAAGGCCTTTACCAGCTTTGAAAACAGGTGCTTTTGATGCCGGAATGGTGATTTCCTTGCGGGTTTGAGGATTTCTGCCCTTCCTTGCCGCTCTTTTCCTTACTTCAAAGGTACCGAAACCGACCAATACAACTTTTTCACCCTTCTTGAGGGATTCCTCGACGGCTGCTACGAAAGAATTGAGGGCAGCCTCGCTGTTCTTTTTGTTCAGGCCGGATTTAGCAGCAATTGCATTGACCAAATCTGATTTGTTCATTTACATAACCTCCTGTTTTTGGAATTAATCAATATTCTATAATTAAAACCGCATGAAGTCAAGCATTTCAGACAAAATAATCCTTGAAATGAATTTACCTGCGGCATTGATTTTTTATTTTACGTATAATACAATTATTCCGTCATGAAAATAAGGGACATCCATACAGAGGAAATTGCCAAAGTCGTCGCCGGGTTATGCATACAGGCGAATCATACGTTGGATGCCGGATATCAGAAAGCTCTTGAAGATTGCCTCGCGATAGAAGAATCCCATACGGGGCGTGAAATACTCCGGCAGCTCATACAGAACACAAAGATTTCCAGAAGAGATGAAGTGCCGTTATGTCAGGATACCGGTATGGCGGTGGTTTTTTTGGAGATAGGGCAGGATGTGCATATAACAGGCGGAAGTCTGAATGAAGCTATCGCCGCCGGCGTCGAAGAAGGGTATAAAAAGGGTTTTTTGAGGAATTCCGTAGTAGGGGATCCTATCGATCGAATCAATACAGGAAGTAATACGCCGCCTGTGATCCATGTAAGCATTGTTGACGGGGACAGATTGAAGATTACGGTCATGCCCAAGGGATTCGGCAGTGAAAATATGGGTTGCGTGAGTATGCTCAAGCCTTCCGAAGGCGTGGACGGGATAATAGGATTTGTATTGGATGCGGTAAACAGCGCGGGATCGAATCCATGCCCGCCTGTCGTGGTCGGAGTAGGGATCGGCGGTACGATGGAGACTGCGGTGATTTTAGCCAAGAAGGCTTTGCTCAGGGAAACAGGAAGCAATCACCCTAAAGGACATATCGAAAAACTTGAAAAACTCCTACTTGGAAGGATAAACCAACTTGGTATAGGACCCGGCGGTCTTGGCGGGAGGGTTACGGCACTGGCGGTGAATATCGAGGTTTTCCCCACCCACATAGCGGGCTTGCCCGTCGCTGTCAATATAAGCTGCCATTGTCTGCGCCATGCGGAGGCGGTGATTTGATGCCGGGAGAATATCGCATCGGTGCTCCTCTTGATGCCGGAGTGTTAGAAAAGCTGAAAGCCGGAGACATGGTGTATTTGAACGGGGAGGTTTATGCCGCGAGGGATGCGGCTCATAAGAAGATCATAGGGCTTCTTGATTCGGGAGAGAAGCTCCCTTTAGAAATAAATGGGCAAATCATATACTATACGGGTCCATGCCCGCCCAAACCCGGCTGTGTGATCGGTTCAGCCGGCCCTACCACCAGCGGGCGGATGGATGCTTATGCTCCGAGACTTTTAAGTCTCGGATTAAAGGGAATGATAGGTAAAGGGTCGCGAAGCGCGGAGGTTATCGAGGCGATGGTGAGGTGCGGAGCGGTTTATTTCGCAGCCGCGGGAGGCGCCGGCGCTTTGCTTGCACGTTGTATCATCCGGCAGGAGGTTATCGCTTTTCCCGAACTGGGACCGGAAGCTTTAAGGAAGCTTGTGTTGAAGGATTTTCCTGCAATTGTGGCAATTGATATTTACGGAAATGATTTGTATAAAACAGGAAAAGAAGTTTTTAGAAATGGAGGTGGATATTGATGGCAAAGGTGACTTCCGATACGATAATCGCGGACGTTTTGAAGATGGATAGGGGCACGGTGCCCGTATTTCTCAGCAACGGCATGCATTGTCTGGGTTGCCCCGCTTCTTCGGGCGAGAGCATAGCGGATGCCTGTGCGATTCACGGCATCGATGCGGAAAAACTTGTAAAAGAGCTCAATGAATATCTTGATTCACAATCAAAATAAGGAAACCGGGGAAAAGTAAGATGAGTGTTAAAATTATTGTTGGTACACAGTGGGGTGACGAGGGTAAGGGCAAATATATTGATATGCTTGCCGCCGACAGTGATATTGTGGTCAGATTTTCAGGCGGAAGCAACGCCGGCCATACTGTTGTCGCAAATGGTGTGAAGTATGCTTTGCACCTGGTTCCCTCCGGTATCCTGCATGGAGGAAAGACCTGCATAATCGGAAACGGCGTCGTTGTCGATCCGGCTGTACTCCTGAAGGAAATTGATTTATTGAATGAAAAGGGGATCGATACCGGACGATTGATGATAAGCGACAGGGCGCATGTCGTAATGCCTTATCATAAGATCCTTGACGAACTTCAGGAGAATTCCAAAGGGGCGGATAATATCGGAACGACCAAAAGGGGCATCGGTCCGGCATATGCCGACAAAGTGGAACGGATCGGGATACGCATGTGCGATCTTCTCGATGAGGGATCATTGACGCAGAAAGTGAGATCCAATGTCAGACTTAAGAATCTGATAATCGAGAAGGTCTATGGCGGCAAGCCGCTGGATGCGGATGACGTCATTGGCGAATATCTGCGGTATGCCGGTCTTTTGGCAAAATATACAGCTGATACGAACCTCTACATTCAGGATGCTATTGACGATGGCAGGGACATTTTGTGCGAAGGCGCACAGGCCACATTTCTGGATCTTGATTTCGGGACGTACCCTTACGTTACATCCTCAAATCCTACCGCAGGCGGCGTATGTACGGGTTCAGGCATCAGTCCGGCCTATATAAGCGAGATATATGGCGTATTGAAGGCATATACTTCAAGGGTTGGCGCAGGTCCGTTCATTACCGAGCAGAGGAATGAAACCGGCGACCTCATCCGCGAACTGGGCCAGGAGTACGGGACGACCACCGGCAGGCCGAGAAGGTGCGGGTGGCTCGATATGGTCATGATAAAATATGCGGTGCGTATCAACGGTATAAAAATGCTTGCAATCAACCATCTTGATACGATAGGCAGGCTTCCTCACATCAGGCTGTGCAGGGCATATTCCAAAGACGGCAGGGAAATGGCCCGCTACCCGGCAAGCTTGAAGGAGCTCTCATTGTGTGAGCCTGTATACGAGGAATTTGAGTCCTGGGATACGGATATATCTTCAATAAGGAATTATAGCGAACTTCCAGACCGGGCAAAGGCGTATCTCTCGAGAATAGAAGAGATTTCAGGGGCATTCATTAAGTTCATCGGGGTAGGAAAGGGCAGGGAGCAGGTCATTGTACGATGAAAAAAGCTGTTGTTCTGCTTTCGGGAGGGCTTGACAGTACGACTTGCCTGGCGGTTGCCCTGCATGAAGGTTTTGATGTTTTTATCCTTACTTTTGACTATGGGCAGAGGCATCGCAGGGAGATCGGCTGTTCGCGGAAGATAGCGGATTATTACGGTTCGAAGAATCATAAGGTTATTGTGATGGATAATGTGGGAGGCTCTGCGCTTACCGACCTTGGTATACTGGTGCCGGGGTTTTCAGATCGTCGTGGCGGCATACCCGCGACTTATGTACCCGCAAGGAATATCATCTTTCTGAGTTTTGCCGCTGCTTATGCGGAGGTGGTCGGAGCCGGCGACGTCTTTATCGGCGTCAACGCCATAGATTACAGCGGCTATCCGGATTGCAGGCCGGAATTCATAGCATCGTTCGAACATATGCTCAAACTTGGCACGAAAGCAGGTTGCGAAGGGAAAGCCTTAAATATCCGCACTCCGCTGATCAATATGAAGAAATCCGAAATCATACGTATGGCATTCGATCTTGGCGCGCCTCTTCATTTGACGGCCAGCTGCTATTCTGGAGGGGATAAGGCCTGCGGTATTTGCGACAGTTGCACTTTGCGGCTGAGAGGATTCAAAGAGGCAGGCATGAAGGATCCGTTGGAATATTATACGGA
>CAYWGM010000013.1:23600-27204 GCA_964457875.1 uncultured Eubacteriales bacterium
TATGGATATGGGTAAAATGAATGGAAAAGGGAATACAGATGGGATATAATAAGCGTTTGTTAATAACAAAGGTATTCAGTTTCGATTCGGCGCATAGCCTTGCAAATTATAATGGAAAATGCCGCAATGTCCACGGACACACCTATATGCTTGAAGTTTCTGTCAGCGGGTATCCGGATACCGACGGGATGGTTTCCGACTTCCATTGTCTTGACGCGACAGTCCGCTCGGAAGCGGTTGATATTCTGGATCACAATAACCTGAACGAAGTACTTGACGTCAGTCCCACATGTGAGAATATTGCCGTCTGGATATGGCGCAAATTGGAAACGAAGCTTGATTGCAGGCTCGAGAAGATCGTTTTGTGGGAGACGAGGAGCAGCAGCGTCACAATTGAAAGGCAGCTTACCGGAGGCTCGGAGTGAAGGTATGCGAGGTATTCTTCAGTATACAGGGCGAGGGACTCTCTAGCGGATTTCCTACGGTTTTCGTCCGTTTTGCCGGATGCAATCTCAGATGTTCATATTGCGATACCGTCTATGCCTATAGCGAAGCCTATGATGAATATAGCCCGAAAGAGGTTTTTGAAAAGATCCGCGGCTATTGCTGCATGAGGGTTTGCATCACAGGCGGGGAACCGCTGCTTCAGAGCGATTTGAACGACCTCCTTATACTTCTTGATGGATACAAGGTTTCGATAGAAACGAATGGAACTCTCGATATAGGCAAAATCAGACGCTTCAGGGAGCATTCTTTCGTGATGGACGCCAAAACCCCGTCTTCAGGTTTCTCAGGGGAATTGCTTCGAAGCAATTTCGATCTGCTGGATGCAAGTGATGAGATAAAATTCGTGATAGGCTGCAGAGAGGATTATGATTGGGCAAAGCAAATAATATCTTCCTGTGTAAAATCGGGTACGGTGACCATTTCCCCTGTATTCGGCCTGTTGAAGCCAGGCATCATAGTCGGATGGATACTGGAGGACAGATTGGATGTGAGATTTCAGCTCCAGTTGCACAAGGCCATATGGGGCGCGGAAAAAAGAGGGGTATGATGTATACGCAGGAATGGCTCGATTTGATGAATGAATGTGCGAATTGCAGCAAGTGCGGCCTGGCGGCGTCAAGGACAAACGTGGTGATTGGACGCGGTTGTCAGACTGCGCCTATATTGATGATAGGCGAGGGTCCCGGGCAGCAGGAAGACGAACAGGGGCTGCCTTTCGTCGGAGCTGCGGGAAAGCTGCTGGATACGCTTTTGGACGCTCTCTCATTTAATCCGGACGATTATTACATAGCCAATATTGTAAAGTGCCGGCCGCCGGAAAACCGAGTGCCGACAGACGATGAGGCTGAAAAATGCCTGCCTCTTCTGAGATCGCAGGTGCGGCTGATCCGGCCCAAAATCATTGTGTGCCTTGGCGCAACGGCATTGAAATACATAATAGACAGTGATTCCAAGATAACGCAAGCCAGAGGCCGATGGTACGAAAAAAAGGGCTTCTGGATGATGCCGACCTTCCATCCGGCGGCTTTACTCAGAGACCCTTCCAAAAAACAGCTGTTGTGGCAGGATTTTAAGAAGATAAAAGAAAAGTTGGAATCAATCCCCCTGCACTTTTGAATACTTCAATGAAATGGAGGTTACATCTTCTGGATTTATTCCTTTGTCAGCCATGTTCATTGCAAATAATATATAATCAAGATTGTTCGGGTTAACGACAAACTCATATATTTTTTCGGTCATATGTCCCATGAATTTGGTCTTCTGTTCGTTTTTAAGTAATTCTCTGGCAGCCATCAGATCCTCGGCGGTATTGTGAGTATAAAAAAAATCTATGGGTACGCCGGCATAAGCGGCAAGTAGTTTTACTCGTGTGGGGGAAGGCGTTGTCTTGCCTTTGGTTATATTCTCAAGGTAACCGGGAGGGAAAAGTTCACCTGCTCCCAGCGGGAAATTGAGTTTTTTGGCGATATCCGCAGATAATTCTTCGCATGACATGCCGCCTTTGATAAGATCAATATTCGTGCTGTAAACCCTTTTTTCAGGCAAATTTCGTTCGTTTACACGTCCGTTGAGGTAATCGAGCGTGACTCCGAAATAATCGGCGATTCTCATCTGCATATCGATTTCGGGAGTCCGGTGGTTATTTACGTAACCATTCAGCGTAGACAGTTTGAGTCCGAGATACCTGGCAAATGTCTTCTGGTTGAGGCCGTGTTCACGAAGAAGTTCTCTTAACCTGTACCCGATGCTTGACACTTTACCGTACCACCTCCCTGAATCATATATATGCAGGCTTAATTATACATAAATAATATATATGTTTATACTTCAATTTCTAAAAAAAACTTTAAAATTCTACAAAATATTACTCGATACGAGTAAATTATAGTATTATGTCGAATAAAACAGCGAATATTTTCATAAATTATTTGCAATTTTTATAGAAAAAATATTGACACTACGCGATTGGTGTATTATACTGAATTCGCTCAATAAATTTATCAGACTGATACGCGTTATGCGTATTGAAATGTAAAAATATAATAAAGATAAGGAGGGATTAGGAGATGCCAGCAATAGAACTGAACCGTTCAAAACTCGTAGAATTGATGAATACCTATTGTAGGGGCAGTTACAACAGGTTCGCAAGAGAACTTGGGGTTGACCCGTCTCATCTGTACAGGTACATGGTTGCGGGAACAGGCGGCGGCAAGAAGATAATCATTGCACTGCTTGAATTCTGCAAGAAGCGTAATATTCCTTTTGAAGACCTCTTTAGTTAAGTACATAACCTTTTGCATGGATGAGCGAAAGCGCCGTGAATTGCGGCGCTTTCATGCTTAGGAGGTATATTCCTTGACCATCAAAGCGCGGACATATCCTCTGTCCGTGCTTGTCGATTCCACATAATAGCCTCTTCCGTAATAAAACCTGACAAGATCCTTATATGACGAGGCCGTGTGAAGGTATGCCTTCTTAACATTCCTGGATATTAGAAGTTTATCGACCAGATTCATAAGCGCTTTGCCTATCCCAATATTATGGTAATCAGGCATGACGCCGAACCTGCTTATATACGCGCTGAAGTCATCCTGCATCCGCACCCTTATCGATCCCACAGGCACACTATCGATAAATGCAATAAAGACATCAACGTTAAGAATATCTTTCTCAATATCGCTCAATGATTCCCTCAGCGCGTCCAATGACGCGGTTATGCCGCTATCTTCCCGATATTTCCCGAATGCGCCGTCCATAATGGTTTTTATTGACTGTGCGTCTTTGGCTTCTGCCTTCCTTATTATAAATGCATAATCCATGTAAATAACACCTCTCAAGTCATAAGGATCGTCATAATGGCCTTCTGGACATGAAGCCTGTTTTCAGCTTCGTCAAAAACAGCCGAGGCAGGCCCGTCGATTATGTCTGCAGTTACTTCATTACCTCGGTATGCCGGGAGGCAATGCATGAATATGGCGTCCCCTTTTGCGAGTGTGAACAGCGCCGGGTTCACCTGATAAGGCAAAAAGACCGGCAGACGTCGCTCCTTTTCCTTTTCCTGGCCCATGCTCACCCATGTGTCGGTATATACTGCGTC
>CAYWGM010000013.1:27304-35869 GCA_964457875.1 uncultured Eubacteriales bacterium
ACCGATCCGAAACGGGCAAGGTCTGTGACGTCTTTATGGCTTGAGGTGCGTATCAATATCGCGTCAACG
The DNA here is from genome assembly GCA_964457875.1 of uncultured Eubacteriales bacterium. Classification (GTDB taxonomy): domain Bacteria; phylum Bacillota; class Clostridia; order Acetivibrionales; family CAYWGM01; genus CAYWGM01. The sequence continues at coordinate 27,374 of CAYWGM010000013.1, forward strand.
TACCTTGACAATGTCCTCGCTGTATCTTCAATCGTTTCGCCTCTTCCGAGCTGGATATCATTGGAATTCAGATAAAGCGGATGCCCTCCGAGCTGATGCATGCCTACCTCGAATGAAACCCTTGTCCTGGTCGATGATTTTGTGAATATCATCGCCATTGTCTTGCCTTTAAGAGAAATATTAGCTATGCCTGCTTTATGTTCGTCCTTCAACTTTTTTGTGATACTTAAAATATTATCAATATCTGCAGCCGATAGATCGAAAATGCTTATCAGATGTTTCATTCTACACTACCTCCATGGATGAAAGCAATTTATCAAATATACCGATAAAACCGTCGATGTCATTCCTGCTTATGATCAGCGGGGGCAATAGCCTTATTATGCTTTCGCCGACGTTTCCGACGAGATATCCGTTTTCAAAGCATTTGTTTTTAATACTCTCGGCAATACCTTTATTGAACTGTATCGCAATCATCAGCCCTTTGCCGCGGATTTCCCCGATAAAACCGTATTTCCGCATCAGCGCCTTTAATTCCCCAATGAAGTATTCGCCCATCCGATATGAATTCTCCACGAGTTTTTCATTTGCGAGCGCATCCATTACCGCCAGCCCTGCGGCGCATGCAAGAGGATTGCCTCCGAAGGTCGAACCGTGGTCGCCCTTTTCAAATGCAGACGCCACGAAGTCCTTGGCGCACAAGGCCCCGATCGGGAATCCCCCTCCAAGTCCCTTGGCGAGTGTGAATATATCCGGTTCTATGCCATAGTGCTCATAGCCGAACATTTTACCCGTCCTTCCAAGACCGCACTGTACTTCGTCAAATATCAGGATTATCCCTTTCTCATCGCAAACCTTCCTGACTCCACGGATAAATTCCTCTGAAGCCGGGTTGATACCGCTTTCACCTTGTATCGGCTCAAGCATGACAGCGCAGGTATTATCGCATACCGATTTCTCGAGCGCCGCCAGATCGTTGATGGGTACCTTTTGAAAACTCGGAGTCAGCGGGGAATATGGTTTCTGATATTTTTCCTGGCCGGTCGCCGCCAAAGTGGCGAGCGTCCTTCCATGAAACGACCTTTCCAGCGTGATGATCTCGTACTTCTCGCGGAACCCTTTTTTCCTGGAATAAATTCTCGCAAGCTTGATCGCGCCTTCATTCGCCTCGGCGCCGCTATTTGCGAAAAAGACCTTATCGGCGCATGATGCCTCGACAAGCGATTTAGCAAGCAGCGCCTGCTGTTTAATATAATATAGGCTGGAGCAGTGGATGAAATTCGCCGCCTGCTCCCGGATAGCTTTTACAAGCCCCGGGTGCGAATGACCGAGTATATTGACGGCAATGCCTCCGAGAAAGTCGTGGTACATCGTCCCCCGGATATCCCACAGACTCATGCCGTCACCGCGCTCAAAGCATACCGGCGTCCTGTCGCCGAAAGTATTCATATAATACTTTTTATCCATCTCTATGATCTGCTGCAATGATATATCTTTCATATGACCCGTCTCCTGTCTCCTGTTCACCATTATCCTTACCGGTCAGGCATTTCTTTTGTTATCATCGTACCTATGCCCTTGTTTGTAAAAATCTCAAGCAAGATGCAATGAGGTATCCTGCCATCGACTATGTGCGTCCTTCCTACTCCCCTTTCCATTGCTTCGACGCAGCCCAGAACCTTTGGTATCATTCCGCCGGTTATTACCTTGTTATCAATGAGCCCGTGCACTTCGGCAGTGGTGAGGGTCGCCAGTATCCTGCCGTCTTTCCCCGCAGATTTAATACCTTCCACATCCGTCAGCAGAATCAGCTTTTCGGCCTTCAGCGCGGCAGCTATCTCTCCTGCGACGGTATCGGCATTGATGTTGTAGCTCTGACCGTCAGTTCCGACTCCGATCGGCGCGATCACTGGGATATATTCATCATTAGAAATGTATTCCAGAAGCTTTGTATTTATTTGAGTAATCCTGCCGACAAAACCGATGTCCGTCTCTTTGCCGTCCACCAGCGCCTTGTGACGCTCGCACTGTATGAGGCTGCCGTCGATGCCGGATAATCCGATGGCCTTTCCGCCCTTGTGGTTAAGCATGGATACGATCTCTTTGTTTGTCTTTCCGACAAGTACCATTTGCGCAATCTCCATTGTTGCGGTGTCGGTGATCCTCAATCCGTTCACGAATTCGCTCTTAATGCCGAATTTGCCAAGGGCACTGCTGATGTCCGGACCGCCGCCGTGAACTACGATCGGTTTTATTCCGATATATTTCAGAAGAGTGATGTCCTCGATTACGGAATTTTTCAAGTCGTTATTGATCATGGCATTACCGCCGTATTTGATCACTACCGTCTTTCCCGAGAGCTTTTGTATGTACGGGAGCGCCTCAACCAGTATTTCAGCTTTTTTTATAATACCCTCCATGAAATTTCCCAACTCCTTTTCAGATATATGTTCCTGCCGCTTCAAGACCTGTGCTTTCAGGGAATCCGCACATGATATTCAAATCTTGTACGGCCTGGCCTGCCGATCCTTTTCCCAGATTATCGATTGCCGATAATATGATGACCCTTCCGGTCCTTTCGTCGGCCACCGGCGATATGTCGATGAAATTAGACCCGGCAACGTGTTTTGTCTCCGGGGAAACGCCTTCGCTCATAATCCTTACGAAATACTCGTCTTTATAATGATTTATGAATACCTCACGAAGTCCGGCCGTGTTTATCTTCTTTTTCAGAGACGCATAAGCAGTGCATAGCATCCCCCTTTTCATCGGCGCAAGGTGGGGGGTGAAGGTGACGGTGATATCATTGCCGGCTATTAATCCCAATTCCTGCTCGATTTCAGATGTATGCCTGTGGCAGGCGACCTTGTATGCCTTATAATTTTCATTGCATTCACAGAACTGGAATTGCAGTTCTGTAGCCCTTCCTGCTCCTGAGACTCCGGAGACGGCATCTATAATTATGCTTTTTTCATCTATCAATCCGCTGGATAGCAACGGCTTTAATCCAAGTATGCTGCATGTGGGATAACAACCGGGATTTGCAACGATGGCCGCTTTCCTGATCTGCCTGCGGTGTATCTCAGGCAATCCGTAAACCGAAAGGCCTATCAGGTCTGTCATCTCATGCCTGACTCCGTACCATTTCTCATAAACTGCCGCTGACTTGTAACGGAAGTCTGCGCTGTGATCTATCACCCGCTTACCGTTCCTGACGACTTTTGGAATAATATCCTTTGATACGCCGTGCGGGAGGCATGTGATAATGATATCTGCTCCTTCTGTTATGTCCGGCGAGTCGATGCCGCAGCATTCCATCTCAACCATTCCGGCCAGGCTTGGGTACACTTCGGAATAACGCTTTCCTACGAAACTCTGTGAAGCTAACGCAGTAAGCTTTACGAAAGGGTGCCTGCACAACAGCCTCACTATTTCATAGCCAACATAACCTGTGGCTCCTACTACTGCGATATTTACACACTTCTTGTCTTTCATCTTTCGGCGCCATCCTTTTTGTATAATTTAATAATTATACACTCCGATGTATAAAAATGCAAGATTTATTCAAATGTTTTTAGTATAAAGTCCACAATTATCGAAGTCAATTTTGTTCAAAAATATACTGTTGCCGCTGCTATATAAATGATAGAATCTTCTTGTACATATTACTATGCATATTATCGTACGAATACAATGAGGGAGGGAAAAGAATGGCAAGTGTAAGGTTGAAAAATGTTGAAAAGAAATTTGAAGGCGGTGTTGTTGCCGTCAAGGATTTTACCCTGGATATCGAAGACAAGGAATTCGTTATTCTTGTCGGCCCGTCGGGATGTGGAAAAACCACCACTCTGAGGATGGTTGCAGGTCTTGAGGACGCTACGAACGGCGAAATATATATCGGGGAAAAGTTTGTAAATGACGATCAGCCAAAGGACAGGGATATAGCGATGGTTTTCCAGAACTATGCGCTTTATCCTCATATGACTGTTTATGATAACATGGCTTTTGGACTGAAACTTAGAAAGACGCCGAAAGAAGATATTAAAAGAAGGGTTACCGAAGCAGCCCGTATCCTTGAAATAGAGCATCTGCTCGACAGGAAGCCGAAAGCCCTGTCCGGCGGTCAAAGACAGAGGGTTGCGCTTGGCCGCGCGATCGTACGTAATCCAAAAGTGTTCCTGATGGACGAACCTCTTTCAAACCTTGACGCCAAACTGAGGGCTCAGATGAGGATCGAGATCAGCAAACTTCATCAGAAACTCAATACTACCATCATCTATGTTACGCATGACCAGACCGAAGCCCTGACGATGGGCACCAAGATCGTTGTCATGAAAGACGGGCTTATACAGCAGGTGGATTCTCCGCAAGTGCTTTATGAAAATCCCTGCAACATGTTTGTTGCCGGATTCATAGGGACTCCGCAGATCAATTTCATCAATGTCAGACTTGAAAAGCGCGGTGATGATGCTTATGTCACATTCGGCCGCAATTCCCTGAAACTTCCTGCGGCAAGCAGCAAAGCCCTCCTGAAGACCGACTATATAGGAAAAGATATAGTTATGGGCATAAGGCCTGAATGCATACATGATGAAGAGATGTATACCAAAGCGGCAACCGACAATTTATTGGAAGCAAGAGTGGAAGTCATCGAAATGCTTGGTTCCGAAACACTGCTTTATGTATATGTTGACGATACTCCGCTGACGGCCAGGGTGGATCCGAGAAGCCATTCGAAAGCAAATGACGTAATCAAGATTGCCCTCGATATGCACAGGATCCATCTGTTCGATAAGGAAACCGAGCAGGTAATCAGCATTTAGTCAATATTATAATAACTTCGTAAAATTCGTAAAAAATCAATAATCGACTGTAAAAGGAGGATTTTCAAATATCCTCCTTTTTATTTGAGCGCACTGTATGTGTTATAATATATAAAAGCATTGATTATAAAACGTTGGAGGCGCGGTGTTTTGGATAGGAAGTCCTTACAGACTTACATAAATCAGGTGTTCAATGTTACCGGCATCAATACGGGAATACTTGATGCCGATGGTTGTTATGTCGTTTGTACCGGTACATCCCCTGAAAAGAACGTACATCCTCATGTTTCGGACGCGATCGTATCAGACGACGCCGTAACTGTCTGCAAAGGGACTACATTCCGCAAGGTTTTCGACAAAGAAGGCCTTGAACTTATACTCTTCATCGATTCTGACAGCGCAGAAGCTCCGATGTATCTGGAACTTATGGCCATCGGAATCTCCGGTATAGGCAGATCGGCATATGATCTGAAAACAGGCAGATCATGCCTGTTCAGAGACATCATCGAAGGGAACGTGCCGCCTGGTGAGATGCAGATAGCGGCAAAAGACTTCAGGATATCATATAACGTGCCGAGAGTGGCATATGTCGTTATGACACCGGTGGCAAGAGACGCTTATCCTTATGAAGTGCTGGAGAGCATTTTCCCTAATAAGGCGAAGGATTGCGTCATTGTGATGAATGATAAGGAAACGGTGCTAATCAAGGAAATTAAATCAGCCAATGATCCGGGAGAAATTGAAAAATATGCCCGTATCATCCTGGATACCCTGAAATCCGAGCTTTTGATAAAAGTAAAGATCGGCACAGGCAATCCCGCATCCGACCTCAGAGGCGTCGGCAAATCATATAATGAAGCCAGGATGGCGTTGGAAATCGGCGGCATCTTCAGTGAAATGTCGGATATTCACAGATACTCAAATCTGGGGATAGGCAGGCTTATTTATAACCTTTCCCCCGAATTATGCAGGTTGTTCATCGAAGAGGCGTTCAACAACGGGAAGCTCGATTCGCTTGATGATGAGGCGATATTCACAGTGCAGAAATTCTTCGAGAATAACCTGAATATCAGTGAAACATCGAGAAAGCTATACGTGCATCGGAATACACTGGTCTACAGGCTGGACAGGATCCAGAAGATTACAGGCCTTGACCTTAAGACATTTGAAGACGCAATGATATTCAAAGTATCAATGATGATCAGGAATTATCTGGGCAAGGTTGATAACGCCGGTAATAAATGATAGAATTTTGTCGTATTAGTTGATTTTATTTGTTTGGGGAATGAAATTGGTTGAATTTAAGAATGTGACAAAGAAATATAAAAACGGGACTGTAGCACTTCATAACATTGATTTCCATATTTCCAAAGGGGAGTTTGTGTTTATGGTCGGTTCAAGCGGTTCCGGCAAGACTACGATGGTCAAACTCATGCTGAAAGAGGAAAGCCCGAGCGAGGGCGAGATATCAGTCAATAAATACAAAGTGACCGACTTGAAAAGAAAGTCCGTGCCGTTGCTCAGAAGGAGCATAGGCGTAGTTTTTCAGGACTTCAGATTACTGCCGAACAAGACTGTCTACGAAAATGTCGCTTTTGCAATGCAAATCGCCGAAGCCCTGCCAAGGGAGATCAGGCGGCAGGTGCCGATGGCGTTGGCCCTTGTCGGCCTCAGCAGGAAATCGGCGCAATACCCCGGCCAGTTATCAGGCGGGGAACAGCAGAGAGCGGCGCTTGCCAGGGCTATAGTCAATAACCCTTCTCTTCTGATTGCGGACGAACCTACCGGTAACCTCGACCCCGAGAACTCATGGGAGATAATGAGGCTTTTGACGGAGATCAATCAGCGCGGAACCACAGTCATGGTCGCCACACATGAAAAGAGCATTGTAAATGCGATGAGGAAAAGGGTTCTTGAGCTTGATCGCGGCGTTTTGATCAGGGATCAGGAAAAGGGTGCGTACGGGGATGAAGTTAAGAACAGCCAAATATATTATTAGAGAAGGTTTTATCAATTCATACCGGAATAAATTGATGTCTTTGGCGTCTGTCAGCATTATCTCGGCATCACTCATAATCTTCGGGTTTTTCCTGCTGCTTGTCGAAAATCTGAATTACAATGCAGAATTACTGAAGCAGCAGCCGCAGATGCAGGTGTTCTGCAACCATGAACTTGACGAGGACAACGTCTCCGGTATAAGGGACGCTATTGAAAAAAACGCAATGGTTCGTGAATTCAGTATGGTATCCAAGGAAGAGGCCTTTGAGAAACTCAAGGATATGCTCGGCAAATCCAAGGATGTCCTTGAAGGGCTCGGAGATTCGGATTTTCTTGAGGTTTCATTCGTCGTAAAGCTGAAGGATCTAAGTGACAGCAGTCGTTTTGCCGAATATATGATGAAAGTTGAAGGGGTTACCAATGTTACATACATTAAAGAAACGGTTGATATCATATTCAAGATAACCAATTGGCTGCAGGTCGCCAGCGGAATTATCATGAGCATACTGCTGGTGATCTCCATATTTATAATAGCCAACACTATAAAGCTGGCCTTGTTTGCGAGACGTAAGGAAATTGGAATAATGAAGTATATCGGTTCGACGGATTGGTTCATACGCTGGCCTTTTATCATTGAAGGTGTTATAATTGGTATGGTCGGCGCAGTTATTTCATTCATCATTTCAGGTTACGCGTATAATGCGCTGGCGTCGCGGCTGGAAAGCGATGTCGCGTTTTCAATAAACAATATGATAAGATTCAAAGATTTCGGCAGTCTCTGGCTGGAGATGATCGGTCTGTACATGGCGATCGGCGTGGCGGTGGGAGCCATAGGCAGTCTCATTTCCATACGGAGACACCTTAAGGTATGATATACTGTTGACTTGGTACGGGAGGCCTGCATGAAGGTACGAATGAGAAAAATAATGATCCTGCTGCTTGCGGCAGCGTTGTCATTTACATCCGTATGGTGCGTTCCTGCTGTGGCGGATGAGCTTGATGATGCAAAGGACAAAAAGCAAAGTATTGACAGCCAGATCAAGTCCAAAACCAGCGAGCAAAATAAGGCCATCAGCGATAAGAAAAAGCTCGAAAGCGACATGAGCTGGGTCGCAAGCCAGCAGGCCAGCGTCTCTAAACAATATGACGCGTTGGTTGACGAAATCACCTTATTGGACGAAGAGATAAAGAAGCTTGATGCAAGCATCGCAGAAGCTGAGGACAATTATGAACACCAGAAGGAATTGCTCAAGAAAAGACTTCGTATACTTTATCAGAATTCAAACGAGACGATATTCGACCTGTTTATAAAGTCTAAAGACGTTGCCTCTTTTTTGCAGAAAGTCGAACTCATTTCATCTGTCTCCAGGTATGACAAGCAGTTGATGGAGGAAATCGAGACTGCGAAGAAGGATATCGAATATAAGAAAAGCATGCAGCAGCAGACCAAGGATTCCAAAAACGAACTTGCCGGCACAAAGCTAAAAAAGCTTGATCAGCTTCAGGTGTCAAGGGCTGACCTGGACAACGCCATCCGCGCCAAGGCAAAGAGGATTGTTGAAATTGAGAAACAGCTGGACGATCTGGAGAAGATGTCGCGTCAGTTGGAAGCGGATATCAAGAGTCTGCAGTCAAAGATGAAGTACATAGGCGGCGATATGAAATGGCCTGTACC
>CAYWGM010000013.1:35969-38714 GCA_964457875.1 uncultured Eubacteriales bacterium
GGAGATCCTGTCGATCCGCTAAAATTCGGCAAGTGAGTCATGCTGTAGTGATCAGATCCATATACATAATATGAGCATATTTATACGAGGCATTGGAGGTATCATCCCTTGGACAGAAAGAAGAGCCTGATTATCGGAGCGGTACTCCTTGTGATAGGTACTGCCATAATTACGTTTCTCTTTTCGGTATACGTCGTGTTAAATAGTGATGAAAGACCTTTCAATATTTATTTCGATCCCGAAAAGGTCAGTATGAAAAATATCCAGAAGTTCAATGAAGCACGAAATATTCTTGTAAATGATTTTTATGAGGATGTCGACCAGAACATCCTTATAGAAGGCGCCATATCCGGAATGGCCGATTCGCTGAAAGATCCCTATACCACTTATTTCACGCCTGAACAAATGAGGAAGCTCATGGAGATGTCAGAAAAATCCGAAGAGAATTATTCGGGGATCGGCGTATCGATAACCCTTGATAATGACGGGGTGATAACTATAATCGAACCTTTTGAAGGTTCTCCCGCCATTAAGGCCGGAGTGAGGCAGGGTGACAAGATAATCAGCGTGAACGGTCAGGATATCACCGGACTCAAGGATGAAGACATGGTCATCAAGATGATAAAAGGGCCTGAAGGCAGCAATGTCAGAATTACAGTCTACAGGCCGTCCGAAGGAAGATGGATAGATTTCGACATCATCCGCAAGACGATAAAATATGAGTACAATATCAGAAGTACTGTATTGGACGGGGATATTGGCTATATTCGTATCATATCTTTTTTGGACAATAAGCTTTTCAAGATTTTTAACGAACATTTGGATGAACTTTTATCAAAAAACATTAAGTCTTTGATTATAGATCTGAGGGATAATCCCGGCGGATCACTCCAGCAGGTCGTTTATATCGCCGATAGACTATTGCCGCGCGGTTTGATCGTTTATACCGAAGACCGAAATAAAAATGTCGAACAAAGGAATTCCGATGAAGTCGAGCTGGATCTTCCGATGGCCGTATTGATCAATGGTAACAGTGCAAGCGCTTCCGAGATACTTGCAGGCGCACTCAAAGATCATGAGAAGGCGATACTCATAGGCACAAAGACTTTTGGCAAAGGGATCGTCCAGGAGTTGAGGTCGCTTAACGACGGGTCTGGCTTGAAAGTCACGACTTCAAAGTATTTCACACCCTCCGGTGTTTGTATACAAGGCATCGGTATCAAGCCGGACATAGAGGTTGAGATGGCCGAAGAATTCAAGAACACGCCTGTCTCACAGATACCGAAAGATAAGGATCCGCAGCTGATAAAGGCCGAAGAGGCAGTGGGCGGCCATTAGGAAGGATCGTTATTGTTAATCATTTATGGAAAAAGGTTTTTTTGAAAAGGTATATGAACTGGTAAAAAAGATACCCAAAGGCCGGGTACTGACGTATGGCATGACGGCGCGAATGCTCGGATATCCGGGCAAGGCCATAATAGTCGGATGGGCGTTGCATTCCAATCCATACAAAGATACTGTGCCATGTCACCGTATTGTTGACAGGAACGGCAATGTCAGCGGAAGTTTCGCTTTCGGAGGGTCTTGCGTCCAACGTCGGTTGCTTGAGGATGAAGGAATCATTTTTAAGAGTGACGGAAGCATAGACCTCGAAAGGTATTTATGGAAATAAAAAACCCCGGTTAATGAACCGGGGTAAGGTGTCGAAAGCTATTACGCCTTTTTGACATTTGCAGCTTGTGGACCTTTGGTACCGTCGACGACATCGAATTGAACTTCCATGCCTTCTTCCAGTGTTTTAAACCCGTCCATGTCAATCGCTGAAAAATGGACAAATACGTCATTACCGCTTTCTCTCTGAATAAAGCCGTAGCCTTTTTCAGCGCTGAACCATTTAACCTTGCCTTTTTCCATTTACGTGCTAACCTCCTGATATATATCGATCCGGCTGTAATTGACTAATATTGTCTGCCAAATCACCATAAAGTTTATCACAGCGTTTTCGCCGTGTCAACAACCTTATTATTTGGGCCTTATTTGGGTCTTATTTGGGCCAAGTGCGGTCGAAAAAAGGATTTTTTGAGGTGCAACTCAACGGAATCCCATAAATTATCCTGACATCCTCACCTAATATGTTCAATTCACGGGCTGCCATGCCCACGGTGTACATCACCCTGTTATCCGCCCTGTAATCCATTGCGACACTCAGCGCCGAACCTATGGCTATTCCAAGGTCGCCTGTGTTGAATGCACAGGGTTGCTCCGGAGAATCCCTTTTTGCATCACAATCCTTGTTGCCGCAAAGGCTGCAATAACTCAATCCTATTGGCTTTATCCTGGTTCCGATCAAGACGATCACTTCCGCGGCGAGGATATTGTCGGCATCTCTGAGGAAGCCCTGCAGTTGACCGTTTGCCTCAGCTATTCTGATCATCTTGTCGGACAGCTGTCTTATTTCGTCACCATATACTGTTGCTGTCACGATATTGTCAATGCCTCTGGCTTTTGGCGCTGTTCTTGCCGCCATCATCATCTTATGCGCCACTTCCATCAGATTTTTGGCGCGATTTTCTTCTTCGAACACGATTCCCATATGCACCAGCCTTTCAATACTTTCAGTATTATATCACTTGACAAAGTGATGCCTCTAATGTAACATATTAATGCAGTTTCGGGCAAATACGCGGCCTGGTAGTTCAGTTGGTTAGAATGCCAGCCTGTCACGCTGGAGGTCGAGGGTTCGAG
>CAYWGM010000014.1:0-2094 GCA_964457875.1 uncultured Eubacteriales bacterium
TCTGGCAGGGGAGACAGGACTCGAACCTGCAGCCGACGGTTTTGGAGACCGCTACTCTACCAATTGCGCTACTCCCCTAAATGAAGATTTTAATGCAAGTTTAGTATACAATAGCACAATCTTGCGTGTCAACACAATCAAGATTGCCTGAAATTGACAAATACCGCTGTTTCCATCATAATGATTAGCATAATGATTAAAGAAGAAACGGAGGCGGTATTATGTCAGATAATGAAAAGAAGCTCGGATTCATCGGCGTCGGCAATATGGGCGGCGCTCTTGTCAAAGGGGTTGTAAAATCCGGTTTCGAGCCTTCATTGATATATATTTCCGATGTTGATGATAACAAGGCGTCGGCGCTGGCAGGCGAAGCGGGGGTCAATACCGCTGAAACCTCCGGTGAATTGGTTTCATGCTGCGATATCATTGTGCTTGCCGTTAAGCCGAATATAATGAGGGGCTTGCTTGATGAGATCAAGGCTCATGCCACGGCGCAAAAGCTCTTTATCACAGTAGCGGCTGCATTGCCGATAAAATTTTATAAGGACATACTTGGCAAACAGGCGCGCGTCATCAGGGCTATGCCCAATATGCCGGCATTGATCGGAGAAGGCATAACCATGCTGTCTTTTGGCGATATGGAAATAACGGCGGACGAACGGAATTTTGCCGTCCGATTATTCAGCAGCACAGGTATGGTGGAGATCATCGACGAAAAATATATGAATAAGATCATTTCGTTGACCTCGAGCAGTCCCGCATATGTGTTCATGCTTATTGAGGCATTATCCGACGGCGCGGTACTTTCCGGGCTCCCTAAAAAGCTGTCTGCCAGGCTTGCCGCTCAGGCAGTACTTGGCGCTGCCAAAATGGCGCTGGAAACAGGGATATCACCGAGCGAGCTCAAGGATCAGGTGTGCTCTCCGGGAGGTACAACCATAGAGGCTGTGATCGCGCTTGAAAAGAATAACTTTAAATTCGCTGTGATCGACGCCATGAATGAGTGCAATAAAAAAGCCGACAAGATAACTGCCCTTTTCGACACAAAACAGGAGTCCGTATGAAAAAGATAGTACTATACACTGACGGTGCATGCTCCGGAAATCCCGGACCCGGCGGGTGGGCTGCAATTATCAAATACAATGGTATAGAAAAATCAATATCCGGATGCGCCGCCGATACCACCAACAACAGGATGGAACTCACCGCCGCGATAGAGGGTATGAAAGCCCTTAAAGAGCAGTGCGAAGTGGATCTGTACAGCGACAGCTCTTATCTGATAAATCCGTTCAGGCTCGGGTGGCTTGAAAATTGGAAGGGCAACGGTTGGAGAAACTCAAAAAAAGAGGATGTACTGAATAAGGATTTATGGATCGAATTGGATTATCTCAACAAATATCACATAGTCAATTGGATCAAGGTCAAAGGCCATTCGGATGATGAATACAATACAAGATGCGATAAGATGGCCGTATCCGAGATAAAAGACCTGAAAGCGCAGCAGGCGAATGTTGCAAGCATGGAGTCCGCAAGCTTTGAGTCTGAACAATCCGGTTGCACAGATTGCTATAACGAAAAGACGATAAATAAAAAATGTGTATATAGGGGGAATATAATAACTGTGGAGGCCGTCAAGGTGCGGCTCCCGGGGAATAGGACCGCCGGACGGGATATTGTGCTGCATCCCGGCGCCGCAGTAATAATCCCGATAACCGATGAAAATGAGATATACATGGTTCGCCAGTACCGGAAGCCTATTGAGAAATCTTTGCTTGAGATCCCCGCCGGAAAGCTTGACACCGGCGAAACACCTGAAACATGCGCCAGGAGGGAATTGCTGGAGGAGACGGGACTCATTGCGGGGCGGCTTGAATATTTGACAAGCATATATACGACGCCCGGTTTTTCCAACGAAGTCCTGCACCTTTTTGCGGCATTTGATCTGCAGGCATCCGAACATAAAGCCGATGAAGATGAGTATCTTTCTGTGGAAAAGCATGGCATCAATACACTTATGGAAATGGTACTCAGTTCAGGGATCATGGATGCAAAGTCAATAATCGGAATACTGCTGGCAGATAAAATCATAAAAGG
>CAYWGM010000014.1:2194-28569 GCA_964457875.1 uncultured Eubacteriales bacterium
ATCGAAATACATAAAGAAGGTTTACTTAAGTCGCTTGAATGAGTAATTTTTTTTGCCTGATAAGCATAAAAATCAAATAGGACCAGACTTAACAAGTGGTACCTTTTGAAAAGAAGTTTATACAAGCAAATTTCATCATCCATAAAGGCGAACTCCGGAAGGTATATCGCGCTTGCCATAATATTCATAATCGGGATTGCAGCCGGTGCGTTTGCCATAAAAGGGCTAAGCGCCGACCAGATAGAGGAATTGGATAACTATTTCAACGGTTTTTTGCAATTATCCGAAAAGGAAGAAATAAACAGCAGCGAGCTCTTTTTCACATCCTTCTTTGATAATCTGAAATTTGTTCTTGTACTGTGGTTGGCAGGGATCACAATTATCGGCATACCTTTTATTTATATGTTCATCGGATTTCGCGGGTTTATTACCGGATTCAGCTCGGGCTTCTTTATAAACTCACTCGGTTTTAAAGGAACGCTTTTTTCGATGGTTTCCATAATACCGGGCGAATTGATTATAGCGCCGTGTTATATAATTCTTGCAGCTAATGGAATATTATTTTCGATGAGTATTATCAAGTCAAGATCCATCCGGGGTGCCTTCCGTAAAAACATCAGGACCGAACTTACGCGATATAGCTTGGTCACATTGCTCATAGGCATTGCGTCCACGGCCGGCGTTTTAATTAATTCATACGTATCACCGGTATTTTTAAGGATACTTCTGCCAATGCTGACAAGTACATGATAATTATATTATTTGAAAGGATTGATGACCTATGGATGCTTTGGTACAAAAATTCATATGGTTTCTGGAAAAAGATAAGACGTTATCGCTGAATACCCTTCAGTCTTACAGGAGGGATCTCGAGCAGTACATTTCATATCTGCAGGATATTAAATTAAATGATATACAGCTTACAAATAAGACTACAATAATTGCATATCTGCTGCACCTGCAAAAGAAAGGAAGGGCTACGTCGACAATTTCACGCAATCTGGCTTCCATAAGATCATTTTATCAATATGCCGCCAGAACGAAGATCATGGAGCAGGATCCAACGGTCGACCTCGAATCTCCGAAGATTGAAAAGAGGTTGCCGCAGGTGCTTTCGACAAAGGAAGTGGAATTGCTCCTTGAACAACCCAAATGTATCGATCTTAAGGGTTACAGGGACAAAGCGATGCTTGAATTGCTGTATGCGACGGGTATAAGGGTCTCGGAACTGATATCACTCGACCTCGATGATCTGAACCTTGACGGAGGTTTTATAAAATGCAACAAGGGATTAAGGCAGCGTATGATTCCGATCGGATCGATCGCCATCGGCGCCATCCGCGAGTATCTGCCAAAATCAAGGGATTACCTTGTCAAGGATCACACGAATATGGCGCTTTTTGTTAATATTAACGGCGGAAGGCTGACCCGTCAAGGTTTCTGGAAGATCATCAAACAATACCGGAGCCTCGCTAATATCAGCAAAGAGATCACCCCTCATACATTGCGGCATTCTTTCGCAATACATCTTCTGGAAAATGGGGCCGACCTAAGGTCGATCCAGGAGATGCTCGGGCATTCAGATATTTCATCTACCCAGGTATATGCACAGATTGCTCGCAACAGGATAAAGGATGTTTATAAAAGGACGCATCCCAGAGCTTGACGAATAAGCTTGGATTATTTATTGGAAAGGAGATCACAAAATGTCAGGTAAAAGAACAATAACAATGCTTATAGTATTGTTGATTTCGTTGTCTTCGGTGTTTCCTGCCACAATAGTCTATTCATCGGCATCGGCTGCATCTGGAGAAGAAATTGCTGTTTATAATCCTGAAACTGTTGTAAAGATAGTAGGGAAAACGGATATCTTTGACCTTAAAGCCAAATCATCCATACTCATGGACGCAGGTACAGGTAATATCCTTTTAGAAAATAACAGCCGCGAAAAACTACCTATAGCAAGCATCACCAAGATAATGTCCATGCTGCTCGTGATGGAGGCAATCGACAGCGGCAAGATAAACATGGATGAAGAAGTAACTATCAGCGATCATTCTTATAGCATGGGCGGTTCCCAGGTGTACCTTGAGCCGGGGGAGGTATTTACAATTAATGAATTGCTGAAAGCGGTCGCATTGCATTCGGCAAACGATGCCACGGTGGCGCTTGCTGAAAAGGTTGCAGGAAGCGAGGAAGCTTTTGTCATGATGATGAATGACAGGGCAAAAGCCATTGGAATGAATGACACTAATTTTCTTGATTGTTCTGGTCTGACCGACGACGGACACTATAGCACAGCGTATGATATCGCGTTGATGTCGAAGGAATTATTAAAGCATCCAAAAATAATCGATTTCACAAAACTCTGGCATGAGACTTTCAGAAACGGCGAGTTTTCACTAGATAATACAAATAAGCTGATCAGATATTACGATGGAATGACAGGCCTCAAAACGGGTTTTACCAACAAAGCCGGTTTCTGTCTTGCCGGGACGGCGCAAAGATCAAATCTCCATCTTATCGCCGTAGTTCTCGGGGAGCCTGATTCAAACACCAGGTTTGCAGAGGTGCGGAAGCTTCTGGATCATGGATTTGCTAATTATGAATCTGTTCCGGTCGATACAAAGGGGATGTATATCCGTGACATCAAAGTCAGGAAGGGCATAAAAGCATCTTTAAGAGTCAATCTGGGCGAAGACGTCACACTCCTGCTTCAGAAAGGTTCATCCCCAAGGGTCGAGAAGGAAATACAGGTCGAAGATTTTGCGGAGGCGCCTGTAACAACCGGGCAGAAGGTGGGCGAGATCATATACAAAATCGGTGACAACGAGTTGTGCAGGGCTGCCGTTGTAGCGGAAAGCGATGTTGGCAAGGCCACGTTTTTTACGCTCTTTTTCAGGATGTTCCTCGAATGGTTCAGTATCGGGCGGGTATAAGGACAGTGATAATTCCAATGATATTTGGTATAATCTTATAAAGCAAGATTTTTAGCATGAACGTGTAATGGAGATTAAAAGATGCTTTTAAGATATCCGATCACTGTCCTTGTTTATTTGATACCCGCGATATTGATATCATTAACTTTTCATGAGTTTTGCCATGCCTTGGCGTCCTACAAGCTCGGTGACCGGACAGCCAGGGATCTTGGCCGCCTCAGCATTAATCCTTTGAAGCATCTTGACGTCCTCGGGACTATCATGATGTTGTTTTCAGGATTCGGCTGGGCCAAGCCCGTTCCGATAAACCCCATGTACTACAGGGACAAAAGAAAGGGGATATTGCTTGTATCGCTCGCGGGGCCACTTTCCAACGTAATACTGGCCATGATCATAGCTTTGCCTATGGTTTATCTCGAGATAAAGCACGGATTGCAGCACGGTGGTTTTTATCAGGTGATGGATACACGGGCAATTTTATATAATTTGTGTTTCATTATTTATACGATAAACATCAATCTTGCCGTATTCAATATCATACCGGTTCCTCCGCTGGACGGGTCGAAGATACTTTCAGTGATCCTTCCGCAGCAGTATTATTTCAAACTTGTGCGTTATGAAAATTTTATCGGACTTGCATTTCTTGTCATAATTTTTGTTGTCCCGTCCGCCCTCTGGAAAATCATGTCGCCGTTCATATGGGTCATCGAAACTGCGATAAATTATATCATTTCTCCTATTGTCCGAATATTCGTTTGACATTGTTCCTATGTCAAATTAAAATTGTATGAAGGATGGTGGTGGAATGAAAAAAGGTACGATTCTTAGCGGTATAAGACCGACAGGACAACTACATTATGGAAATTACTTCGGAGCGCTTGAGAATTGGGTCAGACTGCAGGATGAATATGAATGCTTCTTTTTTATTGCCGATTGGCATGCTCTTACGACCGGATATGAAAACACCTCGGAGCTAAAAAGAAATATAGACGAGGTGGCCATCGATTTTATCAGTGCAGGGCTTGATCCTGAAAAATGCACCATTTTTTTGCAATCTGCCGTGAAGGAACATGCCGAGCTGCATTTGCTGCTGTCCATGATAACGCCGCTCTCTTGGCTGCTGAGATGCCCTACTTACAAGGACCAGCTGGCGCAGTTAAAAGACAAGGACATATCGACGCTGGGTTTTCTGGGTTACCCATGCCTTCAGGCTGCGGACATATTGATCTATAAGGCCGATTACGTACCGGTAGGCGAGGACCAGCTGCCGCATCTTGAAATCACACGAGAGATAGCCCGTCGGTTCAACTTCATTTATGGCGAGATATTTCCCGAGCCTCAGCCCAAGCTGACAAAATCAAAAGTCCTTCCGGGCACTGATGGGCGCAAGATGAGTAAAAGCTACGGAAACACCATCGCGCTGTCCGATAGCCCTGATGAGATCCGTAAGAAGGTAAGTAATATGGTGACCGATCCGGCGCGAATCAGGAAAAGTGACCCGGGCCATCCCGAAATATGCCCGGTATATGCATTCCATAATGTTTTTAATGAAGATGGCACAGAAGAACTGTGCGGCGCGTGCCGCAAAGGTTCCGTCGGATGCGTCGAATGCAAGAGAAGCCTTGCCGGCCGCGTTGTAACAAAGATGTCCCCAGTGTATGAAAAACGTCAATCCATAATATCAAAGAAGGGTTATATAAGGGAAGTATTGGATGCAGGTAATAGCTGCGCGAAAGAGGTCGCAGCCGGGACGCTTGATGACGTGAGGCGAGCAATGAGGATAGATTGGTAAAAGGAGACACAAACCGGTAATTGGAGAGTTCGCTTACCAATGCATGTAAAATCAGAATAAAGGATTTTGAAGGGCCTTTTGATTTGCTATTCCATCTGATTGAAAAGAATAAGGTCAGTATCTACGATATACCTATAAATGATATTGTCGGACAATATCTGCAATATCTTTCGGAGATGCGGGAGCTCAACCTCGACATCGCGAGCGAATTTCTTGTCATGGCCGCTACACTGCTGCATATTAAATCAAGGATGCTGCTGCCCGGCAATGACCCGACGGAAGACGACGGCCCTGATCCGAGGGAAGAGCTGGTCAACCGTCTGCTGGAATACAGGAAATACAAAGATGTCACAGATGAGTTCAGGAAACTGGAATCTATATGGTCGGGCTCTTGTTGCAGAGTTCCCGGAAATGAACCTGTAGCCGCGCCGGGAGATGATGATGTCATAAGCCTGTCCATTAACAAGCTGGCTGACACATATCGGTTCCTGCTTCTCAGAAATGAAAAAAGGATCAACAGGAACCTCCCGGAGATTACGGATTTTGTTCGGCGGGAGACGATGACGCTGCGTCAGAAGATGAACCAGATACTTAAGTTCCTTGCACAAAAGGGCGCATTCATATTTTCTGAATTCTTGTCTCCTTTGAGGCATTCTCGTTCGGAGATTGTGTCGGGGTTTATGGCGATGCTTGAACTCTCTCGCTTGAAAAAGGTTATTATTGAACAAAAAAAGCTGTTTTCAAGCATTCTTATAAAAAGAAATTCACAGTAAAAATAAGCTATGATACGAGGGCAAGGATATATGTCGATGGATACTGAAGAAGCGAATGTTCAAATAGAGGGTTTGATAGCGGTCATTGAGGGCTTGCTGTTTGCTTCAGGCGACCCTGTTGCGGCCGAAAGACTGGCCGAGATCACCGGTGTAGAGAAGAAGGATATCAGGAAGCTGCTGGATAAGATGATCGAAGCGAGCAAGGCCCCTGACAGAGGGATCCTGATAAGATCGCTCGAAGGCAAATACCAGATGTGTACAAAACCCGAGCATTCCTTTTACATATCAAAAATCAGCGAGCAGCGCCAGAAACAGGGTTTGTCGCAGCCAGCCTATGAGACCCTTGCAATAATCGCGTATAATTCACCGATTACAAAATCCGGAATAGAACAGATCAGGGGCGTCAATTCCGACAGTTGTGTCGAAACCCTCCTCCAACGCAATCTCATTCAGGAAGCCGGAAGGCTTAACGTACCGGGAAGGCCGATCCTGTTCGAGACCACGGATGAATTTCTCAGATCCTTCGGTCTGAATTCGAGGGATGAATTGCCGCCTGTATAAACGTATTATTTCCTTTTATTTGGTAATAAATAACCAGGTGAGGTGTAATTGTGCCAAATCCGGTTATATACATCTTAATAATTTGCCTTGCCATCCTGTTGATAATCATTTTACTGACCATATTTTTCATTTATCTGCCTATAAGGCTTGAATTATTTTTAAAGGATTCATATTTTTCAATCAGAGTCGGTCTGCATATGAAAAATGGAAAGCTCAAGCTTGCATATGCCGCGAGTACCGAAAACACCAACGAGGCGGAGACCGACAAAAAATATAAAGGCAAAAGGCAGCAAGGAATGATCAGTTTTATCAGAGACACGCTCCACGATAATCACGATATTTTCAGATCCCTCAGAGAGAATTCCATATTAACGGAATACCGATTCAGCATCGACGCCGGCGCGGGAGAAGCATTTGGGACTGCAATGGTTTTTGCCCTCGTATGTGCAGTAAACGGTTTTTTAGTTTCATGGCTTTCGTCGATTTACGGAGGATTCAATAAAAAAATCGTAATCAAACCCATCTTTAACCAAGAAGTCTTCAAGTTGCATATAAGGTGCATATTTAAAATTAAAATCGCCAATATTATTGTTGTGATATTAAGGCTGTATTTCAATTCAATTAAGAAAAAATATGAAGACAGGCGGTGGAACATATGGCGCAGCACCCAATCGAAGGCTTGATGAAATCGGCGATGGAAAGCATAAAAGATATGGTTGATGTCAATACGATCGTCGGCGATCCGGTACAGTCACCCGACGGAACTGTGATAATACCCATTTCCAAGGTATCTTTCGGATTTGCGGCCGGCGGAGGAGAATTTCACGGCGGCAATATGAAGAACGGAGAGAGGTACGACGAGGAAGAAGAAGTCAAAGCGGTTGATTCCAAATTTCCTTTTGCGGGCGGCAGCGGCGCCGGAGTGAGTATCAATCCGGTTGCATTCATGATTGTCGGCCAGGGGCAGTTCAAACTGATGTCGGTAGATGTAAATTCCTCGTTTGAGAAGATAGTAGACCTGATTCCCGAGCTTATTGGAAAAATATGCGACATGACAAAGAAAAAGATCAGCGCTAAAAGATATTCCGACCCTTCCGAAGTCCATAAAGAAGATGACGAACTATCTGATGACTGATACAAAATGAATATAATGGTATAATCTTTTTAGGGGGAATTCAAAATGCAGACCGAAGAGATGCGGCTTCAGAAATATATAGCGGCCGCAGGCGTCGCTTCGCGGCGCAAGGCAGAGGAATTGATCTCGAAGGGCGCCGTTGAGGTCGACGGCGTCATAGTGACAAAACCGGGCACGAAGGTATTGCCCGGAAGTGTCGTAAAACTGAACGGCTTAACGCTGGAGATCCGGAAGAAAAAAATATATATTATGCTGAACAAGCCCGAAGGGTATATCACTTCTTCAAAGGATCAATTCGGCAGAAAAACTGTCCTGGATCTGGTCAAAGGTATCGAAGACAGGATATTCGCCGTCGGACGGCTTGATTATGATACTTCGGGAATGATTCTGCTGACTAATGACGGGGATTTTGCAAACAGGATGATGCATCCCTCGCATAATATCAAAAAAGTATATTCCGCCAGAGTATTAGGAATACCTGATGCAGAGGATGTAAAAGCGTTCAGGCGTGGTATCCTGATCGAAGGCGAAATTACCGGCAAATCTGAACTTCAAATCGTTGAGACGTCAAAGAACGAAGCCGTTATCAGGATCACCATCCATGAAGGCAGAAACAGACAGGTGAAAAAGATGTGCGAATATATAAACCATCCTGTAATCAGCCTGAAAAGGACTGCAATAGGCAATCTCACATTGGGAGGACTACCGTCAGGCCAATGGAAGTTGCTTACTCTTCAGGAAATGCGGTCGATTGACGCTTAAAAGTACATACCGCCCGGAATCCTCTGCATAAAATTCGTGATATTCGACATTATATACACGATCAAAACGATGTACAGTATCAACAAAACGATTGCCATGGCGATCTGTACGATGATCGATGCGCCTGAGAATTTGAAATACTGGTTAAAATAATAGAGCGCCGCCGTAATATTCTCCTGATCGTTCGAATACATATTCTTTTTAAGGTAATCAGTCGCGTTCAGAAGCTTCACTCCCGATATGATCCTTGGAACCCCGAATGCGGCAGTAATGATCCCAAGGCAGCACAAGGCCCCGTAAATAATATCTATTATAGCCTTAAACGTAGCCCAGCCGGCAAGATTCTTCAGAAAAGGCAATACCGCAGGCTGCTGTTCCTGCTGATTAATTAAAACGGCGCTTGATTCTTCCATTATGCCCCCCGCAAATCAAATAATGAATTTATTATTAATTATATTTTTTCTATCAAAAATTATATTACAAAAAACATTCTGCCGCAAATGTAAATGTTTCTGGTATAATTATCATACCAAAATCAGGGAGTGATTTGCAAAATGGACTTGTGGTTTACTGAATACCAGACGCCTTCTCTCGGAATAACATTGAAGGCTGCAAAAACATTATATGCCGGAAAGAGCGAATACCAGGAGATCGCCGTTATCGAAACGGAGCAGTACGGCAGGATGTTAGTCCTGGACGGAACCGTACAGACCACGGTTAATGACGAATTTATTTATCACGAAATGATAGTGCATGTTCCGTTGAATACGCATAAAAATGCCGAAAACATATTAATCGTCGGAGGCGGGGATGGCGGAGCCGTTAGGGAAGCGCTCAGATATCCTTCAGTAAAAAGGGTCGTTCTTGCGGAAATCGATCCTGCAGTCATCGAAGTATCAAGACGGTTTTTCCCCGAAATAAGCTGCGGCCTGGATGACAGAAGGGTTGAGATTATCGTGGGTGACGGGATCAAGTATGTTGAAGGCAACCCGGATATGTTCGATGTGGTGATCGTTGATTCCACCGATCCGGTAGGTCCTGCCACCGGACTTTTCGCAAATTCATTCCATAAGTCGATATCACGGTGCCTGAAGCATGATGGGATTTATGTCGCCCAGAATGAATCGCCTTTTTTGCACACCGAACTGATAAAAAAGGTCCATGGCAGCGTAAGGGCGGTTTTCCCGATTGCGAAGCTCTTTACGTCGCCGGTACCGACCTATCCGGGCGGATACTGGTGTTTCATCATAGGCTCAAAAGTATACGATCCATTATCATGCGAGTATAAGGCTGGCAAGATAAACGAAACCAGGTATTATAATCCAGAGATACACAAAGCGTCTTTCGCATTGCCGTCATTCTTAAAAAAGGAGTTGGAGTGACATGGGGGTTTTCATGGCTGCCGGAACTGATTTTGATAAATCAAAGATCATCATCACCGGCGTGCCATTCGACGCTACATGCAGTTACAGGGCAGGCGCAAGATTCGGGCCCTCCAAAATCCGTCAGGTATCGGATTCACTTGAAGAATACAGCATATACCAGGACAAAAGCCTGTTTGATATGGATTTTTGCGATGCAGGTGACCTGGAGCTTGATCCCGATAATGTAGACAGCTCCCATAACATGATTGCCGGATACGCAAGAAGCCTGCTGCATTCAGGGAAGATACCAGTATTCATTGGCGGTGATCATTCGATAAGTATTCCTATCATAAAGGAATTCTATGATTTCTATGGGAACGACCTCGTACTTCTTCATTTGGACGCCCACGCAGATGCAAGGGACGGTTACCTCGGATGCGTCAATTCACATGCTTCTGTCATAAGAAGAGCCACGGGTTTTATGCAGGGGAAGAACATATATCAATGCGGAATTAGATCGGGGAGTGCCGAAGAAATAGAATTCTCACAGATCCATACCAATCTTTTCAAATACGATATATTTGAGCCTGTAAAGAGCATTATGCATGTAATAAAAGACAGACCTTTATATATTTCGCTGGACATCGATGTGCTCGATCCCGCTTTCGCAAACGGGACGGGCACTCCTGAGCCAGGAGGGGTAAGCAGCGGCGAACTTCTTGATACGGTATTACTCCTGAAGCACTGCAATATCAGGGGGCTTGACGTTGTAGAAGTGTCGCCGCCGTACGATGCTTCAGACAGAACCGCTATAGTTGCCGCAAAAATTATCAGGGAGTTTATTTTAATGCTTTGACGGGATTTGACGGGATTGTGTGAAGGATTGTAAAATGCAGCTTGCATGGTCATAATGTATAAGGTATAATTTTACTGCGATTAGTACCTGGTAATAATATCAATTAATAATTAAAATACACTACAGCGGGGTGGTTTATAGGATGTCAACCAGAGAAATGATTGACAAACTCAAAGGTAATAAGGAAAAGATTCTTGCGGGAGGAGGACCGGAAGCGGCACAAAAGCAGCATAAGTCCGGTAAAATGACTGCAAGGGAAAGAATAACCGTGTTATTTGACGAAAACAGCTTTGTTGAGATCGATCAATTTATCGAAACCAGAGCTGCGGATTTTGATATGCAGAAAAAAAAGATCTCCGGAGATGGAGTCATTACCGGTTACGGTACTGTCAACGGCAGGACGGTTTTTGCAACGGCACAGGATTTTACGGTGATCGGCGGTTCACTTGGCGAGATGCATGCCGCTAAGATCACTAAGGCTCAGGATATGGCGCTCAAAATGGGTGTTCCTTTTATATGCATGAACGATTCGGGCGGCGCGAGGATCCAGGAAGGTATAGACTCACTTAAAGGCTACGGAGATATCTTCTTCAGGAATACCGCCGCTTCGGGCGTTATCCCGCAGATATCGGTCATTATGGGACCTTGTGCCGGTGGAGCCGTTTATTCACCGGCTATTACGGATTTCATTTTCATGGTGGACAAATCCAGTTATATGTGCATCACAGGCCCTGATGTCGTCAGGGCGGCTACCGGAGAAAACATCACCACTGATGAACTCGGCGGCGCTTCGGTGCACAATTCGAAAAGCGGAGTGGCACATTTTGAGTTCAGTGACGACGGGGCTTGCCTCGAAGGCATCAGAAAGCTGCTGTCTTTTCTGCCGGATAATAATCTTTCGGAATCGCCAGCAACAGATTCGGATGACCCGACTTCAAGGATAAGTGAAATGCTTGACTCTATCATACCCGACGAGGCCAACAAAGCCTATGATGTAAAGCTGATCATACGTGAAATAGCAGACGACGCCGATTTTTTTGAAATACACGAGCAGTATGCTCCGAACATCATAATCGGGTTTATCAGACTGAACGGACATACCGCAGGTATTATCGCAAACCAGCCGCGATTCATGGCAGGAGTGCTCGACGTAAATTCTGCCGATAAAGCTGCCAGGTTTGTGAGGTTCTGCGATGCCTTCAACATACCTATTGTGACTTTTACTGACGTACCCGGATATCTGCCGGGTGTCGGACAGGAGCACAGCGGCGTAATAAGGCATGGCGCCAAACTTTTATATGCGTTTGCCGAAGCCACCGTACCCAGGATAAATATCATTACAAGGAAGGCATACGGAGGCGCGTATATCGCCATGAACAGCAGGCATCTCGGTGCTGATTTCGTATTTGCATGGCCGACTGCAGAAATAGCGGTGATGGGCGCCGAGGGCGCGGCTAATATCATTTTCAGAAAAGAGATCGCATCGTCTGCAGACCCAGGCCAGACCAGACTTCAGAAGATTGATGAATACCGTAACAAGTTTTCTAATCCCTATATAGCGGCGTCAAGAGGGTATGTCGATGATATTATCGAACCTTCTTCGACAAGACCCAGATTGATCAGCGCACTTGAATTGCTCAAAACAAAAAGGGAAAAGAGACCGTCAAGAAAACATGGAAATATACCATTATAGAGACAGTACAATATTATATGCATAATAATTTCAGGAGGTAATGCTTTGAAAAAGTATCTTGTCAAAATCAACGGGAAAGCATATGAAGTGGAAGTAGATGAAATCAGGCCTGAAGCTGCGAGGAATCAGGTTGTAAAGGAAATAGCGGAAAAGAAGGCGACCCCTGCCGTGAATACGACAAATGCCGTAACTACGGCAAACGCTGCCAACACTGCTGATACTGCCAAGGGCATCAAGGTTACGGCGCCTATGCCTGGGACGATACTTAAAGTGAATGTGGCAGTCGGCGACCAGGTAAACAAGGGCCAGGTGTTGCTTATTCTTGAAGCAATGAAGATGGAGAATGAAATCGTATCTCCTGCAAACGGGAGAATCGCATCTGCCAATGTTTCCAAAGGATCATCGGTTAATTCCGGGGATTTATTGATTTCAATCGTCTAGGAGGATTGCATGGGTAAGTTGAAAATCACCGAGACAGTATTGCGCGATGCTCACCAGTCTCTTCTTGCGACAAGGATGAGGATTGAAGAAATACTGCCTATCCTTTCTAAAATGGATACTGTGGGTTATCACTCCTTTGAGATGTGGGGCGGTGCAACTTTTGATACATGTTTAAGATATCTGGATGAGGATCCCTGGGACAGGCTGAGAAAAATCAGGGCGTCGGTAAAAAAGACCAAACTGCAGATGCTCCTGCGCGGGCAGAATTTATTGGGTTATAAACATTATGCTGACGATGTCGTTGAATATTTTGTGCAAAAAGCCGTTGCCAACGGTATAGACATCATACGGATATTCGACGCGCTTAATGACCTCAGAAACCTTGAAACTGCAATGAAGGCCTGCAAAAAAGAAGGCGGTCATGTCCAGGGGGCTGTTAGCTATACGATCAGTCCGGTCCACACTCTCGAACATTATGTAAGAGATGCAAAAACGCTGGCAGAAATGGGAGCCGATTCTATCTGCATTAAGGATATGGCAGGGCTTTTACTCCCATATGCCGCTTTTGAACTGGTAAGCGCATTAAAACAGAACATCAGGATACCGGTTCAATTGCACACGCACTATACGAGCGGCGTGGCATCAATGACATATCTGAAAGCTATAGAAGCGGGCGTAGATATCGTAGATTGTGCAATTTCCCCGCTGGCCCTCGGAACTTCGCAACCGCCCACAGAACCGCTGGTTGCCGTACTCAAAAACACACAATATGATACTGGGCTGGATCTGTCCTTACTTAGCGAACTAGCCGAGTATTTCAGACCATTGAAACAAAAATACGTTTCAAGCGGTCTGCTTGATATAAAAGTGATGGGCGTGGATGTAAATGCGCTCATCTATCAGGTCCCGGGCGGCATGTTGTCCAATCTTGTATCGCAACTGAAGCAATCGAATGCGATGGATAAATATGATGAAGTCCTCAGAGAGATACCAAGAGTCAGGGAAGAACTCGGGTATCCTCCGCTTGTAACGCCAACAAGTCAAATTGTCGGCATACAGGCCGTAATGAATGTCATTACAGGCGGCAGATATAAAATGGTCACAAAAGAGACAAAAGCCCTTGTACGCGGCGAATATGGGAAGACCCCGGCGCCTATCCCCGAATCGATACGCAAAATGATACTTGGAGACGAACAGCCTATAACAGTACGTCCGGCTGACCTCATCCCGCCAGAGCTCGATAATATCAAAGCGCAGATCGGCGATCTGATGAGGCAGGATGAAGATATACTTTCATATGCGTTATTCCCTCAGGTTGCTGAAGGCTTTTTCAAGAAAAGGAATACGCCTGGCACTGATAGTGCTGACGACGATGAAGATGTGATAACGGCCGTAATAACCGCCGCAGTATGCGCTGCAAGCGGTAATGAAACGATACCGGTTATAAGGTCTGTCAGAAGGGTCGACAATACGCCATCGGCATGGATCATCGCCGGAAGAATGGAAGGCTTGCAAAAATGGACATGAAGACGCAAGATCTTATTAATTCTATTGCGCACAAGCTCGATCAGCTTAGCAAGAGCCAGAAATTGATCGCTAATTATCTGATAGCGCATTATGATAAGGCTGCGTTTATGACGGCGGCAAGACTCGGGGAGACTGTAGGCGTAAGCGAATCGACAGTAGTAAGGTTTGCCGTTGACATCGGTTTCGACGGGTATCCTAAACTTCAGAAAATGCTCCAGGAAATGATAAAGAGCAAACTTACGTCGGTACAGCGTATGGAAGTGTCGTCGACGAGGATAAACGAGTCAAATGTATTAAAGAGCGTACTGCAATCAGATATAGAAAAATTAAAGATCACTTTAGATGAAATCAGTCAGGAAATTTTTAACAACTCGGTCGAAGCCATACTTGCAGCAAAAAAGATATATATATTAGGAGTAAGAAGTTCCGCGCCTCTTGCAAGTTTTCTTGGTTTTTATTTTAACCTGATATTCGATAACGTTCGACTTGTTCACACAACAAGTGTAAGCGAGATGTTCGAGCAGATAGTACGCGCCGATGCCGGCGATGTCGTTATTGGCATAAGCTTCCCCAGATATTCAAAGAGGACGCTTAAGGCGATGCAATTTGTAAAGGCGCAAGGGGCTACCGTTATAGCTATTACAGACAGTTATGAATCGCCGCTTGCACCCATTGCAGACTATTCTCTGACTGCAAGGAGCGATATGGCATCGTTCGCAGATTCACTAGTCGCACCGTTAAGCGTGATAAACGCCCTTATAGCAGCTATAGGGATCAGGCGGAAAGACAATGTCTATGAAGTATTTGACAGATTGGAAAAGATCTGGGATGAATATCAGGTTTATGAAAAATACGATAATATCGAACCTCACAGAAAAGTCGATTATTAAATGGACAGGAAGGTAATAATTGCGGGAGCCGGCCCCGCTGGCATGATGGCGGCCATAACCGCAGCCCGGAGGGGATTGCAGGTAATTGTCCTCGAAAAGAACAGCGGAGCCGGAAAGAAACTGTTGATAACCGGAAAAGGCAGATGCAACATAACGAACGATACGGACATTAATGGATTGATTAGAAACATACCCGGAAACGGGGTTTTTTTATACTCTTCGTTCAACAGGTTCGGAAGCAGAGAGATCACAGGGTTTTTTAACAGCATTGGCGTCGCCACCAAGATCGAGCGGGGAGACAGAGTATTCCCGGTATCGGACGATTCGGGCGAGGTTGCCGGGGCGATGTACCGTGCGGCAGTGGATTCCGGTGCCAAATTTATTTTTAATCACCGCATGCAGCCGGAAGACATAAAAACGGCAAACTCAAAGATTAAGGCAATATCCGTAGGACAAGGAAATGAGATGACATGCGATTCGTTGATAATCGCGACCGGAGGAGCTTCCTACCCATCCTCCGGCTCGACCGGGGATGGGTATTCCATCGCTTCAGCGCTCGGTCATAGCGTAACGCAGCCCAGACCTTCTCTTGTACCTTTAATAACGGCAGAAAAATGGCCGGCGAAACTCCAGGGCCTTACCCTGAAAAATACCGCAATCAAACTCACAGATAATAAAGGCGCCGCATTGTACAAAGATTTTGGCGAAGTGCTTTTTACGCATTATGGGATATCGGGACCGGTCATTCTGAGCGCCAGCAGGCATCTGCCTGTTTCTGTTTCAGGATGTAAGGGCGTCAAGGTCATTATCGACCTGAAACCCGCATTATCGTTAGAGAAGCTTGATGCGCGCCTTCAGCGGGATTTTGAGAAATACTCGAAAAAGATATTTGCCAATGCTCTTGATGAGTTGTTGCCCGCCAAAATGATACCGGTTTTTATAAATCTATGCGGCATACCTCACGATAAGCCCGTCAACCAGATAAGCAGGTCTGAGCGTTTGAGAGCAGCGGCAGTTTTAAAATCGCTTGAACTTAATATTACAGGCACGAGGGGATTCGGAGAAGCCATAGTCACATCAGGCGGCGTATGCATCAATGAGATCGAACCTTCGACCATGGCGTCCAAACTAATAAATGGCCTTTTTTTTGCCGGCGAGGTAATGGATCTGGACGGGTATTCGGGAGGCTTCAACCTCTCCATCGCTTTTTCCACCGGCTGCACCGCCGGCAGCTTCTGTTGATATTGTTTACACGCGTTAATTATCTTATAATGTTATTGTTATATGGATACACGGAGAATTAGCTTATGATAGAACCAGCATTCGGAAGCAAGGAAATCGCTATTGCCGCCATACGAATGGCGGTCACAGCCGACAGGCATGCCGAGAAGCAATTGCAGGGCGAGTATGCGTCGATCGGAATACACACTGCGGCTGCAGATTATGGAGGTGAATTCATCACCTCAGTTATGAAGATCGTTGAAAGAGCCGTAGTGTCTTCAAAACGGGAAGGCGTGATACAGGATACTCATTCCGAAGAGGGCGCTGTAGCCGGCGCGGCCCGAGAGGCGCTTTCGCAGCTGATGCCGAAGGCGCTCGGATTGAATGTGGGCGGCAAGATCGGCATTGCCCGTCATGGTGAACATATTGCCGTGGCTATATTTTTCGGGATAGGATTGCTTCACTTGAACGATATATCGATTGGCTTGGGACATAGAGTAGTATAGGCCGATAGGAGCATATAATGAAGGTACGGGCAATAAGAGGCGCTACTACAGTTGACGCGAATACAGCTGAGGAGATTTCACTCCGCACAAGGCAACTGCTTAAGCGTATAGAAGAGGAAAATTCACTCGACAAAGAAGACATAATCAGCATCATTTTTTCGGTTACTTCCGACATCAATGCATCTTTTCCTGCGGCAGCCGCCAGGGAGTCAGGCTATGGAGACATTCCGCTAATGTGCACAAATGAAATCGATGTGCCCGGCAGCCTGCGCAGATGTATACGTTTGATGCTCCACCTCAATACCGACAAATCCAATTCGGAAATCAGACATATCTTTTTACGGGGAGCCAGAACCATCAGGCCTGAATATGCAAGGATGGCTATCGCCATCGACGGCCCGGGCGGCGTCGGTAAAAGCACTGTGGCCAGAGAGATTGCAAAAAGGCTCGGTATTACATATCTTGATACGGGAGCAATGTACAGGGCGGTCGCCCTTAAGGCCATCAAATCCGGGTGCGGAACGAAAGACCACGCAAGACTGGCGCAGATCGTCAAACAGATCGACATAGCTATTGAGTATAGGGACGGAAATCAAAGAGTCATTCTGGACAACAAAGATGTGACCGAAGAGATAAGGCTGCCGGAGATTTCCATAGGCGCTTCGGACGTATCGGCAGTCCCAGAAGTCCGTCTGAAAATGGTCGAACTGCAAAGGAAGTTGGCACTGGACAACAGTATCATCATGGATGGACGTGATATCGGTACATTCGTACTTCCCAATGCTGATTACAAATTCTATCTTGTAGCCGACATAAATGAGAGAGCCAGAAGGAGATACAAGGAACAGATAGAAAATGCCCCGGACATCAATATTGCAGATGTGATCAAAGATCTGGAATACAGGGACAATAACGACAGCCGGAGGAAACTGGCTCCGCTGTCAAAGGCGGAAGACGCCGTAGAGATAGATACCACACGCATGACAGCCGATGAAGTCGTCAATAGAATTCTCAAAATAGTAAACAACTAAGGGGTGGATAGGGTTTATGAAAATGAGTGAAAAGCATAATTTAATGTATATTATTTTCAAGATAATCGGCAGGGCTTATCTTTCGCTTTTTTACAGGACCGAACACGCCGGTATCGAAAACATCCCCGATAAAGGCGCGGCAATAATCTGCTCCAATCATTCAAGCCTGCTCGATATGTTCTTCATAGGGTGCTGGATCAAAAGAAAAGTACATTATATAGCCAAAAAAGAATTATTCAAAAATCCGATACTTGGTTATATTGTCGAAAGACTCGGCGCTTTTCCCGTTAACAGAGGCTACGCCGATATAAAATCATTCAGGACGGCTTTGGCATTACTTGATAAAGGCTGCATGATCGGCATTTTCCCCGAAGGTACGAGGGTAAATGATAAAAACAGGGACAAAATCAGGGTAAGGCCAGGCGTCGCAATGATTGCAATGAAATCGGGAGCTCCTGTCGTACCTGTCGCAATAACGGGTAATTACCGATTATTCGGGAAAATGAAGATCACCTTCGGAAAACCATTCAAGATCGATACCGACGACAATAAAAAATATTCAATGGAGGAACTGACCGATATAAGTATCAGCGTCATGAAAGATATATACAGGCTGGGGGAGGTATGAATTGGAGATAAATACCGCCCGTACCGCCGGTTTGTGTTTTGGGGTGGAGAAGGCCGTAAACGGCGTCCTCGGATTGATTGATAGCGGTACCGGGAATATATGCACGCTCGGGCCTGTCATACATAATAACCAACTGATCAGATACCTTGAAAGCAGAGGCGCCAGAGTGATTGAAAGTCTGGATGAAGCTGATTGCCGATCTTTCATAGTCATAAGGGCGCATGGCGTACCACCTGAGATATACGAAGAGCTTACCCGAAAAAACCTGCGATACATTGATACGACCTGTCCGCGCGTGAAGAAGATACACGATCTGGTTAAATCCAAAAAGGAAGCGGGATATAAGATTATTATAGCCGGCGACAGCAAGCATCCGGAGGTAAGAGGGATAAACGGATGGTGCGGTAATACCGCTGTTGTCCTTAAGACAGCCGATGAAGCCGCAGGCGCAAGCTTTGATCCCAATGACAAGTATTGCATCGTAGCACAGACGACATTGACCAGGGACAGATGGAATGAAATCGTACAAGTTATAGAAAATAAATTAAATTATCTTGATAAATTTGATACAATATGTAGTACTACTGAAAAAAGACTGAAAGAGGCTGTCGAACTTGCCCGCAATTCGGACATATTCCTTGTTGTGGGCAGCGGCGAGAGTTCGAATACTCAGAAGCTTTATGAGACATGTGCCGGTTATTGTGACAAGGTATATCTGATAGAGTCTTCCGAAGACCTGAAATCAATAGAAATCAGTCCGGTCAGCAGGGTTGGTATCACTGCCGGGGCGTCTACACCGGCATGGGTAATAAAGGAGGTTGTCGATAATATGATTACAACCGGTAAAGGGAACGATGAAGGATTCAATTTTCTTGAAGAGTTTGAAAAATCCATGTCCTCCATCCGAAGCGGCGAAATAGTCAAGGGCAGGATCTTGGGCTTCAACGGAAAAGAGGTGTTTGTGGATATAGGCTATAAATCCGATGGCATTATACCTCTTGATGAATATTCCGACGATCCGTTTTTTAACTCACGGGATTCTATCAAAATAGGCGATGAGATAGATGTACTCGTCATAAAAGTAAATGATGGCGAAGGCAATGTGTTGCTTTCAAAAAGAAAGGTGGACGCGGTCAAAAGCATTGATGAGCTTGAAAAGGCTTTCAACGAGCAGTCAGAAGTGAGCGTCAGGGTGTTTGAAGCCACGGGCGGGGGAGTGGTTGCTTACTTTAACGGAGCAAGGGTATTCATTCCGGCATCTCAACTGGGATTAAAATACATTAAGGATTTGAATGAATATATAGGCAAAGACATCGTCATCCGAATCATCGAGTTCAACGAACAGAAGAAAAGGGTAATCGGTTCGCAAAGGGTATTGCTTGAATCCAAAAGGGATAGGGATGCATCCGGCATATGGAATAATATAGAAACAGGCAAGAGTTATACCGGCACAGTAAAGAGCTTTGCCGATTTTGGCGCTTTTGTGGACCTCGGCGGCGTAGACGGTCTGGTGCATCTTTCCGAGATTTCATGGAAAAAGATTAAACACCCGTCTGAAGTACTTAATATTGGAGATCAAATTGAAGTCACTGTTATAGATTTTAATAAGGAAAAAAGGAGGATCTCCCTGAAATTTAAGAGGGAAGAAGATGATCCATGGATCAAAGCTGCTGAAAAGTACCATGTAGGAAATGTGATAAAAGGATCTGTGGCAAGGTTGGTTCCGTTCGGTGCTTTTATCGATATTGAAGATGGTATCGACGGCCTTGTTCATATTTCACAGATAACCGCCAAAAGGATTTCCAAACCAGACGAAGTCCTGAAGTTGGGCGATGAAGTCACCGCTAAAATAATTGAGATCAACCCCGACGCAAAGAAGATCAGCCTTAGTATAAGAGAGGCTGATATTAAGGTCGGTGAATAATTTTTTCGATACTATTGACATTTCGATGGTATTTGCTACAATGTGTTTTGTTGAAATCCTAAATTTCAAATAAGGAAAGGTTGCTGATAATATCTGAATACTTGAAGGAGGATATTGGAATGAGTGTTTTAGGCCGTCATATACTGGCAGAGATTTGTGGTTGTGACGCCTCGATCCTGAATAATTGCAGCTTGATAGAACAAATCATGGTGGATGCGGCAAAAGCTGCAGGAGCAGAAATCAGGGAGGTAGCTTTCCATAAATTCAGTCCCCAGGGCGTCAGCGGTGTAGTAGTGATATCTGAGTCGCATTTATCCATCCATACATGGCCAGAACTGGAATATGCAGCAGTAGACGTTTTCACATGCGGCGAAAGAGTGAATCCATGGGATGCTGTTAATTACTTGAAAACAAAGTTCAAAGCCAGGAATATGGCAGCTAATGAAGTAAAGCGCGGCATATTTGAGGAAAGTGACACAACAGCCGTACTTTGATAATATCAAGTTTTGATTTATGAATATGCATACAGATTTCATACGGATTATGAATATAAAGCGTGTAAGACTCGAAAGACACGCTTTTATATTTATACTTAATATTATCCCAAGGTTGAAATTGATTCTGGGTTGAAATTGATTCTGATTTTTAGTAGAATTAAAGAGTTGTTTCCCGATGCGAGAGTGGTGGAATTGGCAGACGCGCTAGATTCAGGGTCTAGTGGCCGCAAGGTCATGCGGGTTCAAGTCCCGCCTCTCGCACCACAGGCTGTCCGGAACCCGCTATTTTAGCGGGTTTTTTAGCATATTTGCAGCTAAGTGTGCAATATTATGCTGATGCTGCATATCCCGATTATGGAGAAAATATTGTAAGGGGCAATTATGAACATGAACGATAAACTCCGTGAATTTAAAAAGTACATAAGCAGCCGGAGAGTCGCCGTGCTTGGACTTGGTATCAGCAATACGCCTCTTGTAAGATATCTTGCCGTTCTTGGCGCTGATATCACGGTATTTGACAAAGCAGATGAAAACGCTTTAAAAGATAATATTAGCCAACTTAGCCTATACGATATAAAATACAGGTTGGGCAAGGATTACCTGTCATATCTCGAACGCTTCGACGTGATATTCAAGACTCCCAAGGTCAGGTATGATATCAAGGAACTTATTGCAGAGAAAAAACGCGGAGCGTTTATAACATCAGAAATCGAGACCTTTATGCGCCTCTGTCCCGCTAAGATCTACGGAATAACCGGAAGCGAAGGTAAAACCACTACCGCTACCATCGTATATGAATTGTTAAAATCACAGGGGTACAAATGCTGGCTCGGCGGTAATATCGGCGTTCCGCTTCTAGAGAAGATCGACGAAATCAAGGCCGACGATCTTGTCGTTCTCGAACTCAGCAGTTTTCAGCTTCACAATATGAGCATAAGTCCTTCAGTTTCGGTCATAACCAACTTATCTCCGAACCATCTTGATGTGCATACGTCAATGCAGGAATATACCGGCGCCAAAAAAAACATCTTTCTGCATCAAAAAGCAGGCGATTTAGTGGTGCTAAACTACGATAATAATATCACGAGAGATATTTCGCCTGAAGTCCTTTCTAACCTAATTTTTTTTAGCAGGACTTCACAGCTTGAAAACGGGGTATGCCTGTGCGGTGACGATATAGTAGTAAAATTCGGAGATCATTTGGAGACGGTCATCGACAAAAAGGATATTTTTCTCCCTGGCGTTCATAATCTTGAAAACTACCTTGCTGCAATTGCGGCGGTTGCAGGAACGGTCGAAAAGAAGAATATCCTGAAGGTTGCACGGGAATTCTCCGGCGTGGAGCATAGGATGGAATTTGTAAGGATGCTGAACGGAGTAAGATTTTATAACGATTCGAAAGCAACCGGTCCAAATAGTACAATTGCAGCGCTTAATTCGTTTGAGGGCAAAGTGATTCTGATTGCCGGAGGGAGAGATAAGAATCTGGATTATAAGCCGCTTGGCAATGTCATTTTGCAAAAAGTAAAAGCACTTATCCTCATCGGCGAGACTGCGCCTCAAATAGAAGCATCGCTATTAGGAGCGTTTGAAGCTTCACGGAAGGATGCCTCGTCTGATGAAATTCATGCTTTGATACCTGTACTAAAGTGCGCATCATATAAAGAATCCGTACAAAAAGCATATTCCTGCTCGGCAGCAGGCGATGTGGTTATCCTTTCACCTGCAAGCACCAGCTTCGATATGTTCAAAAACTTTGAGGAGCGTGGCAATTTGTTCAAGAGGATAGTCCTGAGCCTTACTGCATAAAACCTCTTAAGAGTTTTGATAATTGTGGTCAGATTGTCCGAAAACCTGCGGGAATAACACTATTGGTCAAAATATCAAGTAATGGGCGCACCTAAAACGCAAAATCTGATTTTTGCGCATATTTATGCGTAAATACATCACAATATCGTATAATCATACTATTTATGGGAACTAAAGGTAAATCCTTGCCCCATTTCTTGAAAAAATGGGCAGACAGACTAATATAAAAAGCAGGTTTTCAGACAGGCTGTGGTGGAGGGGGATGGATTTGAACCATCGAAGTCGTTGACAACAGATTTACAGTCTGCCCCCTTTGGCCGCTCGGGAACCCCTCCATTAATCAGTACGTATCTCTCAATACATGGCCATCTGATATTTTATGCTGGTGGGCCTTCAGGGACTTGAACCCCGGACCAACCGGTTATGAGCCGGTCGCTCTGACCAACTGAGCTAAAGGCCCGTTGAATGACAGAGAATAGTATACTCAAAAAACACTTCTTAGTCAACACGCGCAGAAAATATTATGTGCAGAAAATATTATTAGAACGTATTTGAATACCGAAGGCAGCAAATAATAATTGCTGAATATATGATCAGAATGATATTTGACATTATCGGTAAGATTAAAAGCCGGGAAAACATAAAACAAATGCTGGCGCTTCTGTCATCGCTTACTATCGTATCGGGATATGAAAGAGATTCGAGCCCAAAACTCAAGGACCTCTTTGCCGGTTTCTGCAATAATGTCAATATTGATAAAAACGGCAATATCATATCAACGTTTTATTCGGATGACCCATCAGCTGAGAAGATTCTTGTGACAGCGCATATGGATGAAGTCGGTTTGATTGTGACCGGGATCGACGAACGCGGTTTCATAAGCTTCGTACCTGTCGGAGGGGTAGATGTTCAGATGCTTACTGCGCAGGAGGTGATCATCTGCACGAAAAACCGGCCAATACCCGGAGTCATAGGGGCAAAACCTCCTCATCTGATGAGTAGTGATGACGATAAAAAGGAATTGACTCCTGAAGATATGTCCATTGATACCGGT
Source organism: uncultured Eubacteriales bacterium (assembly GCA_964457875.1). Classification (GTDB taxonomy): domain Bacteria; phylum Bacillota; class Clostridia; order Acetivibrionales; family CAYWGM01; genus CAYWGM01. Next base: position 25,598 of record CAYWGM010000014.1, read on the forward strand.
CTTGTTTATGACCGGATAAAAGCTGAGGTCGCAATCGGTGATTCAATAGGTTTCAGATCCAATTTCAGAGAACTTCTCAACAACAGGGTCTCGGGCAAGGCGCTTGATAACCGCTCGGGATTGGCTGTGCTGCTTGAGTTGGCGCGGGTTCTTCATTTTATGGAACATACCGGCGGGTTAAACAAAAATAATATTGTTTTAGCTGCTACGGTACGGGAAGAATTCGACCTTGCAGGCTCAATAACCTCAGCATATAACGCCGCACCGGATATCGGAATAGTAATCGACGCTTGTCATGCGGATATGCCGGATATTCCAAAAGATGAAAGCTGTTTGCTCGGAAAAGGACCCGCGATAGGAGTCGGGCCCACACTTGACAAGGCGCTGACGCACTCATTTATACGAATTGCATCAGATTCGAACATTCCGCATCAGATGGATGCCGAGCCCTCAAATACCGGGACCGAGGCATGGGCATTGCAGGTATCAAGATATGGCGTTAGAACGGCTTTATTGTCGATCCCCCTGAGATATATGCATACACCTGTTGAAGAAGTGCAGATCGACGATTTGTTAAATACTTTGAAGCTATTGACCGCTTTCATTATACTCGAGAAAAAGGCAGGTGCGTAGCATATGCTTTTTCTTGAGCGCTTGACTACAATCGACGGTGTCTCCGGAAATGAGGATGAAGTCAGGCAGTATATATCCGATACGATCATCGGTTTTATCGACCCTGCATCAGACAGGATGGAGACCGACAGAACCGGTAACCTGATCGTAAAAAAATCCGGGACGATGCCGCGATTCAAAGTCATGGTATGTGCGCACATGGATGAAATAGGGTTGATGATAACAGGATATGATGACTTCGGCCATCTAAGGTTCAGGACTGTCGGCAATATCGACTCTAAGATCCTGCCTGGTAAAAGGGTAAGGATCGGTAATGCCGCAATCAACGGCATAATCGGAATAAAACCTGTACATTTTAAGAAGTCCGATTCCGGACAAACCATTAATAACTCAAATAAGATGCATATTGATATCGGTGCGCTAAACCGTGATGAAGCGCGTAGCAACGTAAATATCGGCGATTACGCGGCGTTTGACACTTCGTTCGAAATGCTCGGGGATGATTGCGCCAAGGCAAAAGCTCTGGACGACAGGGCGGGCTGCAGCGTCCTGATGGGTATCCTCAAAGAACGTTATTCATTCGATCTTTTTGCATGCTTCGCAGTGCAGGAAGAAATAGGTCTCAGAGGTTCGGAAACTGCGGGATATGCCATCATGCCGGATGTGGCGTTTGTAATTGAAGGCACGACGTGCTCCGATGTCCCTAATACCGATGAAGACGAATATGCGACCAGACTTGGCAATGGCGCGGCGCTTACGGTCATGGACAAGGGTTCGTTTCCGGACAGGAACCTGATAGGTTTTATACGCGCAACAGCTCATAAATACGGCTTGCCTCTGCAATACAGGCAGACGACGGCGGCCTCAAATGACGCCTCATCAATACAGATAAGCAGGTCGGGCGTCAAGATCGCTTCGCTATCGGTGCCATGCAGGTACATTCACTCACCTGCATCGGTATTGTCGTTGCACGACCTCAAAAACTGCAGACAATTACTTGACAAGATATTAAGAGATCTGAGCGATGATCCGCAAAAAATCAGGACGATTAAAAACGGGGGTGCGATTATTGTTTGAATTAATAAAAAAACTCGCAGGTACTTTTGGGGTTTCTGGATGCGAACAGCCGATAAGAGAATTGATTAAGAATGAAATCATTAATTACGTCGATGATATCAGGATTGACGCTTTAGGCAATCTGATAGCGCTAAAAAAAGGAGACACCCATAACAATAAAATCATGGTATCGGCTCATATGGACGAGTCCGGAGTAATCATCACACATATAGATGACAAAGGCTTCATCAGGTTTTCTAATATAGGAAATCTGACTCCGGTCTTTCTCGTTTCAAGAAAAGTGATATTCATGAATAACATAAGCGGCATAATCTATCACGATGGCAAGGCAAAAGATATAAAGGATAAAAAATTATCCGATCTTTATATCGACATAGGCGCCGGCTCCGACGATGGTACGCCTGCTCCATTGGATATCGGAGACACGGCCGCTTTCCCGGGAGAGACCGCCCTGCAGGGAGGATTCATAATGTCGGGAAAGCTTGATAACAGGGCCGGATGTGCTGTGCTTATTAAATCAATCAAGAGACATGTCCGATATGACAGTGATATATATTACGTGTTTACGGCACAGAACCGGTTGGGGTTACGCGGCGCGGCGACCGCCGCATATTCCGTCGCGCCTGATTATTCGATATCAATTGACGCCTCGCCAGCAAAAGATATACCAGGCAATAAAATATCAGGTTTGAAATGCGGTTCCGGTCCTGCTGTCAGGATCATGGGTAGGCACTATATCTTCAACCCGGAAATACGCAAAAAGATCGAAGAAGCCGCAAACCGAAATAATGTGCATCTGCAATCAGATATCGCTCCCGAAAAAGACGCCGACGCCGATGTGATCAGCATCAATTCGGGCGGTATCCCGAGCGGTGCTGTTACGATACCTTGCAGGTATTGCCACAGTATGCTGGAAATGATGCATATGAATGATATTGAAAATACTTTAAAACTGCTTGATGCATTTCTGTTATAATAATATTTATGAATATCGAAGATTTAACAAGTAAAGATGAAAAGCTATACTGCGTATGTCTTGAGGATTGGTCCGAAGAAATGCCGGAAGCCGGCGACCACAAAGAGAAATGGTATTGCCGGATGAAAGACAAAGGCCTCAGAGTGAAACTGGCAAGGGACGACAACGGGGTAATAGGCGGAATGATACAATACATACCTGTCGAATATTCATTTGTGGAAGGTAAAGACCTCTATTTTATCAGTTGCATATGGGTGCACGGTCATAAGCAGGGCAGGGGTGATTT
>CAYWGM010000014.1:28669-32229 GCA_964457875.1 uncultured Eubacteriales bacterium
TTTATACGGTAAAGGACGCATACGATTCTCTCAGCCTCTTCAAAGACGTGAAATATGACGTAGCCGTATACCCGTCAACCGATGTGAAGGTGAAATTCAGAGACGCCGGCCATATCCTCGGTTCAGCAATACTTGAAGTCTGGATCACGGAAGAAGGAAAAGAGCTAAAGCTCGTGTTTTCAGGCGACCTTGGAAACAAAGGGATGCCGATACTGCGCGACCCCACAATAATTGACGGGGCCGATTACCTTGTCATTGAATCTACATACGGTAATCGCATACATGAAAGCAAAAATAAGGTCGAGATTTTCGTCAACGAAATAACCGGCGCTTTCGAAAGGGGCGGCAACGTTATTATACCATCATTTGCCGTCGGAAGGACGCAGGAAGTCATATATTATATGAACAGGCATCTCGACGACTTTACTGGTATTATGAGCAAATTGCATGATTTTCCGGTCGTTATAGATAGCCCGCTTGCAATTTCCGCAACCGAAGTATTCAGACGTAATCCTGACTGCTATGACGATGAGGCGCGCAGCTATATAGAAAACGGAGATAATCCGCTGGATTTCCCGGGTTTGAGATTCACAAGGACGGCTGATGAATCAAGGGCTTTAAATGATATAAAAGAGAGCATGATTATCATCTCCGCAAGCGGGATGTGCGATGCCGGCCGGATCAAGCACCATCTGAAGCATAACCTTTGGAGGCAGGATTCCACAGTTATTTTTGTGGGGTATCAGGCAGAAGGCACTTTAGGAAGGCGATTGGTCGACGGGGATAAAAAAGTCACCATTTTTGGAGAGGAAATAGCCGTTAACGCAAAAATAGTAATGATAGACGGCTTTTCCGGACACGCTGACCAAAAGGGCCTGATCGAATGGATCGGCAGCTTCCGGAAAAAGCCGTCAGGTATATTTGTCGTACATGGTGAAGAAGAGGCAGCTTTGGCATTTTCGGATTTAGTAAAGCATAATCATGGTATAAAAACTATTATTCCTGAGAGATATGATACATACGATCCCGTAAATTTCTGACTCTTTATTTTTCTAACAGATTATTATAGAATAATGATTACAATTACCTGGTATGGTTCTATGCAGAATCACGCAGCAGGGATTGAAAATAAAACGGAAGGACGGTAGGTATGGTTAAATTCATCATTCTTGCACTCTTTGTCGTTCTTATGATCGCCATAGGGATTTACAGCAAAAGCAAGATTAAAGACATCTCGGACTTTTTCCTCGCCGGTAGGAAAATGGGGGCCTGGATGACGGCTTTTGCATATGGCACAACCTATTTTTCGGCAGTTATCTTTATAGGATATGCCGGAAGGATAGGATGGAATTTCGGCGTGTCCGCGGTATGGATCGGTTTGGGAAATGCCGTCGTCGGAGCGCTGCTGCCTTGGTTGATCCTTGGGAAGAAAACACGAAAGATGACACACGAACTCAATGCTTCCACGATGCCTGAGTTTTTCGCAAAAAGATATGACAGCATGGCATTGAAGATAGCCGCCGCGTTGATAATCTTTATTTTCCTTGTTCCTTACTGCGCATCGGTTTATCAGGGACTCGGATATCTCTTCGAGAACACCTTCGGCATCAATTACATCTATTGCATGGCTGCCATGGCGTTTATTACCGGTATATACCTGCTCTTGGGCGGGTATGTCGCAACCGCGCTTAATGACTTCATCCAAGGGATAATAATGTTGGCTGGTACCATCGCAATGGTATTGCTGATCGTTACCAATCCGGCGGTAGGAGGGGTTGCCGGCGGAATATCCAAACTGTCGCAGATCGCCGAAGTCGGTTCCGGGCTTGCAAGCGCATTCAGCGCTTCGCCGCTCAACCTTTTCGGGTTGGTAATACTGACAAGTCTCGGCACATGGGGCCTTCCTCATATGATACATAAGTTCTATGCGATAAAAGATGAGGCGGCAATCAGAAGAGGGACGATAATCTCATTCGTGTTCTCAGTAATAATTGCCGGTGGAGCATATTTTTCCGGCGTATTCGGGAGACTGTTTCTCGATAACACAGCGCCGCTGGGCGCCAACGGAAAGCCCAATCTCGACATGGTCATCCCGCAGATGCTTGATAAAGCTCTTCCGGAAGTGTTATTAGGCTTAATAATAATTTTGGTACTTTCAGCTTCCATGTCGACTCTTTCTTCGCTCGTACTCATCTCGAGTTCATCCATTTCAATGGATCTTGTTAAAGGGGTATTTGTACCGAAGATGGATAAGAGCAAAGTCATGCTGCTAATGAGGATCCTTTGTGCAGTATTCGTCGCCGCGTCCTTTGCTGTAGCCGTAACGCCCAATGCAATACTCACCCTCATGTCCTTCTCATGGGGTACGGTAGCCGGGTCGTTCATCGCACCTTTCATCTATGGGCTTTATTGGAAGGGAACGACAAAAGCAGGCGCCTGGGCCGGATTTATCACAGGTTTTGGCGTATCGGTCGGAGGGGCGTTGATTTATGGCCTTAACGCTTCGCTTGCCCCTAATATCGGCGCGGTAGCAATGCTTGCATCGCTTGTTACAGTCCCGCTGGTGAGCCTGTTAACGGCAAAATCATCCAAATCATTGGTAGAGAAGGTGTTTGGCAGAGTCAAGTCCGACATATCTGCGTAAGTCGGAGTATATTTCGTAATTAGATGTCTGGCATGTCCTTTAACAAAGGGCATGCCAGCATAATATGGAAAGGTGGAAAGGGTTGTCCCTGCATAATGATTCATGAAAAAACTCCTTTTAGGCGATGAGGCAGTGGCAAGAGGGGCATATGAAGCCGGAGCGACTGTCGCCACAGCTTACCCCGGAACGCCCAGCACTGAAATAACCGAATCGCTGTCAAAATATGACGGCATATATTGTGAATGGTCTCCCAATGAAAAGGTGGCTCTTGAAGTGGCTTTAGGCGCTTCGATTGCCGGAGCCAGATCTATCTGCTCAATGAAACATGTGGGTTTGAACGTCGCGTCCGACCCATTGTTCACGGCATCATACACTGGAATAAACGCGGGGTTGGTGATTGTCGTTGCCGATGACCCCGGTATGCACAGTTCGCAGAACGAGCAGGACAGCAGACATTATGCAAGGGCCGCCAAGCTTCCTATGCTTGAACCCTCTGACAGCTCAGAGTGTCGGGAATATGTATTGAAAGCGTTTGAATTAAGTGAAGAATTCGATTGTCCTGTCATCTTACGGTTGAGCACTCGGGTAGCCCATTCAAGAAGCATTGTTGAAACAGGTGAAAGAAAGGAAAGCGTTCTAAAAGAATATGTCAAGAACATGAACAAGTATGTGATGATGCCTTCCATGGCGAGGAAAAGGCATCTTCTTGTAGAAGAAAGAATTCGCCTGCTGAAGGCCTATGCGGAAAAATCCGCACTTAACAGGATTGAATATGGTTTGGAAACAACCGGACTCATCACGTCAGGAATATCTTATCAATATTCAAAGGAAGCTCTGGCGAACGCCTCATTCCTGAAACTTGGACTGGTCTATCCTCTTCCTGACGAATTGATAAGGCAATTTTCTCAAAGGATAC
>CAYWGM010000014.1:32329-37484 GCA_964457875.1 uncultured Eubacteriales bacterium
CCCGGATGCCCGCACAGAGGCGTTTTTCATATACTTAATAAACTCAAGCTTACGGTCAGCGGCGATATCGGATGTTATACATTAGGAGCGCTTCCGCCGTTGAACGCCATGGATACCTGCGTCTGCATGGGTGCCAGCATAGGCGTCGCGCATGGGATGGAAAAGGCGAAAGGGACGGGGATGTCCAAGAAGACGGTCGCTGTCATAGGAGATTCTACCTTCATTCATTCAGGCATTACCGGACTTATTGACATTATCTACAATAACGGCCATTCGACAGTAATAATTCTCGACAATTCTATAACGGGAATGACAGGGCACCAGCATCATCCTGCATCCGGATATAATATAAAGGGTGAACCTGCAAACAAGATCAACATAGAAAATCTGGTAAGGTGCCTTGGCATCGACAGGGTCAGAGTAGCCGACCCCTTTGATTCTAAAAGATTCGAATCAATTGTGAAAGAAGAATTGGCAGCTGACGCGCCTTCCGTGATCATTTCAAGAAGGCCATGCGCGCTGTTGAAGAGTACTGTTAATAAAGGTCACATGAAAGTGTTGCCTGAAAAATGCAAGAACTGCAGACTGTGTATGAAGATCGGATGCCCCGCCATTATAGATAATGATGGCGTTATTAGTATAAATGATGCGTTATGCGCAGGCTGCAGCCTGTGTATGAACATATGCGCATCAGAAGCCATAATAATTGACGACGGTGAGCAGAATAATGGATGATTATAGCGTAAATGTTCTTATCGTAGGTGTCGGAGGACAGGGAATACTGCTTGCGGGGAGACTCATCGGCGAAACTGCTATGCGAGCCGGTTACGACGTCAAAGTTTCTGAGGTTCACGGAATGGCTCAGCGCGGCGGAAGTGTAAACACTTTTGTCAAAATCGCTAAAAAAGTCTATTCTCCCTTGATTGAACCGGGAAATGCGGATATCATACTTGCTTTTGAACAATTGGAGTCGCTCAGATGGATCGATTATCTCAGCGCTAGCGGGACGGTCATTATAAATGAACAGAAAATCGATCCGATGCCCGTCATCACAGGCATATCAAAATATCCCGGGAATATAATCGGAATGATAAAACCCAAAGCGCATAATTGTGTACATATCAATGCATTGGACATTGCCAGGGAATGTGGTAATATAAAAGTTGTCAACGTAGTTTTAATTGGCGTTCTTGCCAGTGTTATGCCGATTCCGGCAGAAACCTGGCTTGATTCGATAAGATCGATAATGCCTTCAAAAATGCTTGAGACCAATATACAGGCATTTAAGAAAGGATATGGTATTCTTACTCCGGAGGATAGATGATATGGAATTCTGGAACCCTACATATGAATGCATGTCAAGGGCAGAAATGGCGGAGGTTCAAACTCAAAGGCTGATTGCGACTGTTAAAAGGGCATATCATAACGTTCCCTTTTATCGGGACAGGCTTCAGAAGGCAGGCATCGGACCAGGTGATATTAATTCGCTGGAGGATCTCAAGAGATTACCTTTTACTTATAAACAGGATCTGAGGGATAATTATCCTTACGGTATGTTTGCGGTTCCTTTGAGCGAGATAGTGAGGATACACGCATCATCCGGAACTACCGGTAAATCGACCGTTGTCGGGTATACAAGACACGATATCGACATCTGGTCGGAGGTCATGGCAAGAACACTGGTATGCGCCGGCGCAGACAAGGATTCATTCATTCAGGTTGCATACGGCTATGGTCTTTTTACGGGAGGGCTTGGCGTCCACTATGGCGCAGAGAGGATAGGGGCGTCGGTCATACCGATATCAGGCGGGAATACCAAGCGTCAGCTGCAGATAATGAAGGATTTCGGTACGACTATCCTCGCCTGCACACCCTCTTACGCCCTGTATCTGGCCGAGGAATTACATGAAGCGGGTATCGATAAAAATGAGCTCAAGTTGAATGCGGGCGTTTTTGGCGCGGAACCGTGGTCAGAAAATATGAGAACGCAAATAGAGGATAATTTAGGTATCCTTGCCATAGATATATACGGGTTGAGCGAAGTGATAGGCCCCGGCGTTGCGACCGAATGCAAGTCTAAGTGCGGATTGCATATCGCCGAAGACCACTTCATCCCCGAGATAATCAATCCTGATACAGGAGAGGTATTACCGCCTGGTTCCACTGGAGAACTTGTATTCACAACGGTGACAAAAGAGGGACTTCCTCTTATTCGTTACAGGACGCGGGACATATCGTCCCTTGATTTCCATGTATGCACCTGCGGCAGAACCAGCGTAAGGATGAGCAAAGTGACCGGACGGACCGATGATATGCTGATCATCCGTGGAGTAAACGTATTCCCTTCACAGATAGAAAGCGTGCTTCTTGAAATTGGAGAGACTGCGCCGCACTATCTGCTGATAGTAGACCGTATTGACAACCTCGATGTACTTGAAATATGGGTCGAGATGACTCCTGGGATATTCTCAGACGAGATCCGCCATATCGAAAATATTGAAGACAAGATCAGGAAGGAAATCGAGAGCATGTTGGGAATCAGCGCCAAGGTGAAGCTGGTCGAGCCTAAAACTATCCAGCGGAGCGAAGGTAAAGCCAAACGTGTTATTGATAAACGAGTAATCTAGCGGGGAGGTAATGTGAATGTTAGTCAGGCAGATTTCAGTATTTCTTGAAAATAAGGCCGGCAGACTTGCAGAAGTTACAAAAATCTTAGGTTCTGAAGGCATAGACATCAGTGCTCTTTCAATTGCCGACACTACTGATTTCGGCATACTCAGACTGATAGTCAACGACCCTGCGAGAGCCGAGAAAGTGCTCAAAGAAAACGATTTTGCCGTCAGTCTGACGAACGTTATCGCAATTGCTGTCCGTGACACGCCGGGAGGACTTTCTGAGGCCCTGGACATACTTGAAAAAGAATCAATCGGGATAGAATATATGTATGCCTTTGTCGGCAAGTCAGGGAATGAAGCCATGGTCATATTAAAGGTGGAGGATCCGGACAAAGCGGTCAAATATTTGCAAAGGGACGGTATTAAGGTCATCAGCGCCGATACCGTTTACGGGTTTTAAAAATGGATAAGAAACTATATCTGTCAGACACAAATCGGAAAATCGGCGGAGTGTGCGGCGGGATCGGCGAATACTTCAACATCGATCCTACAGTGATCAGACTTGCCTGGATCATATTTGCCCTTGCAGGCGGCGCGGGGATAATCGGGTACCTGATCGCATGGGCGATCATACCTCCAAAATCCAGATGAATGCCGAAATATTGGCTATAGGTACTGAGCTCCTCATGGGGCAGATCGCGAACACTAATGCACAGTACATCTCTATGAGGCTTGCCGATATTGGAATAAATGTATACTATCACAGCGTTGCCGGCGATAATCCGGTCAGAATCAGGGAATGCCTCGGAATAGCGCTTGGAAGGTCTGATATTCTTATTGTCACCGGCGGTTTGGGACCTACAAAAGATGACCTCACAAAAGAAATAATATCTGAATTCTTCGGTCTGAAGCTTGTGGTGCATCAGGACATACTTGCCAAAATGCAGGAATTCTTCGGCAAGCTCAACAGACCGATGAGCAATAATAATATCAAACAGGCTTATCTGCCCGAAGGTTGCTTCGTAGTTACAAACAGCAACGGAACTGCTCCCGGCTGCATTATAGAAACCGGCTCTAACACTATCGTCATGCTGCCCGGCCCCCCACAGGAAATGAAATCGATGCTCGACGAGACGGTATTGTATTATCTGCAAGGCAAATCCGATAAGAAGCTGTTTTCTAAATATGTCAGGATTTTCGGGGTCGGAGAGTCAATGGTCGAACAAAATATTATGGATCTCATCGATAATCAATCAAATCCTACCATAGCCCCTTATGCAAAAGAAGGAGAAGTCACGCTGCGCATCACCGCGGGGGCACCGTCCGCAGAGCATGCGGTGGCTCTTGTGGAACCTGTAGTCGATGAAATCAGAAGACGCTTCGGGGATACGGTATATTCAACAGAAAATAAAGATTTAAATATGGTCGTCGTAGAAATGCTGTTGAACGGCAATCTTACCATCTCAATTGCCGAATCATGCACCGGAGGATCGCTTTCAAGCAAACTTACCGACATTCCCGGCATATCACAGGTTTTTGACAGGGCATTCATCACGTATAGCAACAGGTCAAAAATTGAAAATCTCGGCGTTAAGGCGAAAACGATTGAAAAATACGGGGCTGTCAGCAAGGAAACTGCTTTTGAGATGGCAACAGGCGTCTTATCAGTTTCCGGTTCGGATATCGGATTTGCAATCACAGGCGTTGCAGGACCGGGAGGAGGCACTGAGGACAAGCCAGTGGGCCTTGTGTATATTGCGCTTGCTGATTCGAATGGAGAGAAAGAGTATAAAGAATTGAGATTATGGGGTAGCAGACAGAGGATACGTAATGTAACGGTACTGCATTCTCTTGATATGATAAGGAGATACGCAGCAAGGAGAATTAATTGAGCACCGACAAAGGACACAGCCTCAAGACGGCCGCGGCAATCGTCATGTCTTCGGTCATCATAAGCAGATTCACCGGATATGTCAGGGAGATGCTTATCCCCACAAAGCTTGGCATCGGAAAGGTAAGCGACGCATATAATATCGGCTTCCTCATCCCTGACCTCATGTACAGCCTTCTTGTAGGCGGAGCGATATCCGCTGCGCTGATACCTGTTTTATCTGCCTACATAGAAAAAAAGGATGAATCCGAAGGATGGAAGGCAGTAAGCACATTCATAAACATAAGTTTCATCGCAATAATTATCGCATGTATTCTTGGCGTGATCTTCGCTCCGGCCATCATACCTGTTATAGCCGCAGGTTACAGCCGGGATATTGCATCGGACATGTTGCCGCTCATCGTCAAATTGACAAGGATCCTGCTTCCTTCGGTGTCTTTTCTTATGCTGGCTGGAATATGCAATGGAATATTGAATTCATATAAAAAATTTGCCGCCGCAGCCTACGGACCTTCCATATATAATCTTTTCAGCGCTGCAAGCATCCTTTTGCTGAGTAATCAAAACACCTCGGATAATTACGGGGTCGTAAAAGTCGCTTATGGGGTAATGATCAGCGCCGCGGGGTATTTCTTTCTGCAACTTGCTT
>CAYWGM010000015.1:0-1872 GCA_964457875.1 uncultured Eubacteriales bacterium
AAATTGCTAAAAAGAATTTTAAGGTAATCGCGCCTGCCATAAAGTACACGATATATTGATACATATTCTCCATCTGTTTTGTAAAAAACGATATAACTGCCGCATACTATAAAGCGATAATTTGTCTTTATATCAACGATAGATGAAAGTGGTGTTCCCATAAAAGGAAACTGCTCAAGCTTCATATATGAATCTATGATTTTGCGAATAATACGATTAGCCGCTTCTGAATTGCAAAGCTCATCGATTATATATGCCTTGATTTCTGTCAAGTCCTGTATGGCAACAGGATTTACTCGTATTTTTGGCATGGCTTGCTTATACTCCTAAACTTTTAGAAACATCATCCGGCGAAAGCCAACCACCGTCTTTGACAGCTATTTCGGCTTCAGAAAGCTTTTGCAGCAATTTGATCTCTGCTTGCGTTTTCTCATAATCCTGTATATCAATAAGCACATAACGTCCTCTGCCGTTTTTTGTTAGAAAAACCGGTTCACCGGCGGTAATATCTCGTAAAACTTCGGTGTAATTCCTCAAATCAGATACGGGTTTAATGTTAGGCATAATATTAGCTCCTTTTGAATCTGCTGTAATTATTATACTAATATAATTCGTAAAATACAACAGCGATATGGGCAGTGAACATATTGGCCCAAGTATTATAGGGGCGGGGAATATCGGACTTAGGGGCGACTTGTTAATCGTTTTATTCTTATGAAAATTGACGGTAAAAACGTTTATCCTGACGATAAACGTTTTTACAATATGTTTACTGTAGCAGTAAACATATTCCTGATTACCTGAATTCAATTAAAAAATATACCTCACTTAAACTTTCAGCATTGCACGGTAAATTCATTTGGTGTATTATTATAAATGTAACTTGTAGGACAACTTACATCATATTAATTATAGTTGATGCAATTGATACAGCTGATGCAATTAATTATCAAGGGAGAAGAAAATGCCCATAGAGCCTATCAAGCGGAATAGCATCGGCAACGAAATCTACAGTCAGATGAAGCAAATGATCGTCGACGGGGAGTGGAAGCCCGGCTCCAGGATCCCATCGGAAAATGAATTGAGGCAGATGTTCGGTGTGAGCAGGATATCCATACGCGGGGCGCTGCAGAAGCTTTTGGCTTACGGCATCATCGAGACGAGACACGGCGACGGTACATACGTGAAAGAGCCTTCCGGCGATATCTACATGAACTCGCTCATACCGATGCTGGTGCTCCGGGAAACAGATATGGACAAGGTCCTTGAGTTCCGTAAGATCATTGAGGTGGAAAGCGCCAGGATTGCCGCGGAAAGGGTTTCGGATGAAGAAGCGGGTCATTTGAAGGCCATCCTGGAAAAGATGCGGCAGCACAAGGATGACTATCTCAAATATTCTGAAGATGATCTGGACTTTCATTTTGAAATTGCAAAGATAACTAAAAATCCTCTCATTGTCAAAGTCAACCTGATCCTGAAAGATATTCTCATATCGTACATGCAGACTATAGTAGCCTCTTTGGGGTATACCGGCGGGCTGTACTACCACGAGAAACTGCTTGAGGCTATCGAGGGCAGAAATCCCGATCTGGCAAAGAAGTACATGGAAGAGCACATCGACACGACGATAAGCAGCATGACGAAAACTAATCCAAAGCCGAAAACTAATCCAAAGTCAAAGGAGGACAAATAATATGGGTAAAATCGGATTTATAGGTCTGGGCATCATGGGGAAGCCCATGGCCAGGAATTTGCTCAAGGCAGGTTACGAATTGGTGGTGTATGACATCAACAGGGACGCAATAAAGGATGTCGTCAGCGCCGGAGCGCAAGCAGCGCAAGCAGCTCAAGCAGCCCAAGTCCAGGAAGGCT
>CAYWGM010000015.1:1972-8175 GCA_964457875.1 uncultured Eubacteriales bacterium
GCAGGAACCTTGATCATTGATATGAGCTCCATTGCGCCACTTGTTTCAATAGAAATTGAGAAAAAGGTCAGAGAGGCCGGCCTGAGGATGATCGACGCCCCGGTGAGCGGCGGGGAACCGAAGGCGGTCGACGGGAGCCTTTCCATCATGGTTGGCGGCAATGAAGCCGATTTTAATGAAGCGCTGGATATCTTAAAATGTATGGGTAAATCTGTTGTCAGGGTCGGCGATATCGGGAGCGGCAATACAACAAAGCTCGCAAACCAGATAATCGTCGCATTGAATATAGCCGCCGTTTCGGAGGCCTTTGTACTATCAACCAAGGCCGGAGTCAACCCTGACCTTGTATATAATGCCATCCGCGGAGGTTTGGCCGGAAGCACGGTCTTGGACGCCAAGGTGCCGATGATGATGAACGGCAACTTCAAACCGGGGTTTAAGATCGACCTGCATATAAAGGATCTGAACAATGTCATGGACACGGCCAGGCAGATGGGGGTGCCATTGACGCTTACAGCCCAGGTATTGCAGGTCATGCGGGAATTACAGGCAGCCGGGGAAGGACAGAGCGACCACAGCGCTATCGTCAGATATTACGAGAAGCTGACAAACACTGAGATCCGCAAAAGGAGCTAATAAAAAGGAGCAAATGTGCAATGGGTGCAATGGAGGTAATGGGTGCAAAGCGTACGATGAAAGCGGTTATCAAATATGACAATGTGGCCGGGGCTACAGAGATCCGTGAAATCCCCATACCCGAAATCGGGCCGGGGGATGTGCTGGTAAAGGTCGCGTATATAGGCGTATGCGGGACAGACCCGCATATGCATAAGAATCTGGTTTCCTTCAAGATGAATGTGCCGCTGGTCTTCGGCCATGAGTTCGCGGGGACGGTAGAGATGGTCGGAAGCGAGGTTCACGGATATGAGCAAGGAGACCGGGTAACGTCGGAAACGCATGCGGATTATTGCGGTGAATGTGAGTTGTGCAGGACAAATCAATATCACTTATGCAGGCAGCGCAAAGGCTTTGGTTTTCATACGCATGGGGCGTTTGCCAAGTATGTCAGGGTACCCGCAAGGATACTCCACAAGGTGCCCGAATCGGTCTCGCTGCGTGAGGCCTGTCTGACGGAGCCGCTTTGTGTTGCATACAAGTCTGTTGTCTGCAACAGCAGGGTCGATCCGGGGGATGTTGTGGTCGTCATGGGACCCGGTCCCATCGGTATGCTGTGCGTAAAGATGTGCCAGATCGTAGGGGCGAGTGAAATCATTGTCGTAGGGACTGAAGGCGACGATCAGCGCTTGAAGGCGGCTCTGGGATACGGAGCGACTATGGCCCTGAACAGCAGCAAGGACGATGTGCCAGCCCTCATAAAATCTATTGGCGATAAATATGGGGCGGATGTTGTGTTCGATACCGCTGGAGTTTCTTCTACACTGGCTTTGTCAATGGATGTCGTGCGGCCGGGCGGCCAGATCACCAAAATCGGGTGGGGGCCCAAACCGGTCGGTTTCAGCCTCGATCCCATCATTTCGAAATCCGTCACACTGAAAGGGCATTTCAGCCATACCTGGGATGTGTGGGAAAAATGCCTGGTGCTGTTGTCAAAAGGACAGGTGGATCTAAAGCCGCTGATCACGCACGAGCTTCCCATAGACCAGTGGGCGAAGGCATTTGAACTGGTGGAATCAAAAGAAGCCATGAAGGTCGTCCTGACGCCGCAATCAGGTTGTAATGAGTATTGCCGCCGGCGGAAAATATCATCGCAATGAAGGAAGCCATAGAAGAGGTCATCTGGTTTAAATTAATTAAAATGGTATAATCATTAAAAAAGGAAGCTTTAGAAGCTTTAGAAGTTTTAGAAGTTTTAGAAGTTTTTGAAGGTAAAACGGAGGCTAATCTTGATGGGCATGGGCGTGAAAAAGAAATCTAAGACAAAAAAACGGGTGATGATCACCGTGATCATAATCGTAGTTCTGGGCATCGCGGCGCTGTGGCTCATGCGGCCGGCACGTGTGCCTTATGAAAGAGTGGTCGCCAAAAAAGGGGATATCGAGACCTACTATTCTTTTCCGGGTAACGTGGCAGCTAAAAGCCGCCAGACTATCGTATCCGAAAAGATTCTGCAGGTAGATGAGATCAGTATAAAAGAAGGGGAAACAGTCAAAGAGGGCGATGTGCTGATCAAAACAACGGCAGGAGATGGGATCAAGTCCAAAATCAGCGGTGAGATAGCTGAGATCTATGTGGATGAAGGCGCGCAGGTCATGGCTGGCACGAAGCTGATGGATATCGTTGATTATGATGATCTTGAAGTCAGTATCAAGGTCGATGAATATGATATTGCAGCCTTGGAAAAGGGCAAGGAGGCGACCGTCAGGATCGGTTCCCTGGATAAAGTGATCAAAGGCAAGATTGCCAGCATCTCTAAAGAAGGCCAGGTTATAAGCGGCGTAACGTATTTCATGGCGACTGTCGATCTGGAAAAGGATGATGCGCTCAGGATCGGCATGTCCGCCGAGGTCAGGCTCCTGAATGAAAAGGCCGCAAGCGTTGTTACGCTGCCTATGACAGTTATTCAATTTGATGATGATAACAAGCCGTATGTCTTTAAAAGAGATAGCAGACGCTCGGCAATCAGAGTGGAAATAACCACAGGCATTAATGACGGCATAACAGTTGAGATTAAAAGCGGCGTTTCGGAGGGCGAATCTGTCCTTTATCCGAAAGCTGGAGCGGCAGAAGGAATGGGATTCTTCAGGGGACCGCAATCCAGGCAGAGGCGGTGAATGATGGCTGGAAATGAGATCCTTGATATGCAGAATATCTGTAAAAGCTACTATATGGGCGGGGAAGAGCTGCAGGTCCTGTATGATATCAATCTAACCATACGTACGGGTGAGTTTTTATCGATACTCGGTCCGTCCGGCTCCGGAAAAACCACGTTTATGAATATAATAGGTTGTCTGGATGTTATGTCGTCAGGAAAGTATTTTCTCGCCGGCAATGACATCGATGACCTTGATGAGAACGATCTTGCAAAGATACGCAATAAAGAGATTGGCTTTGTATTTCAGAGTTTTAATCTCCTGCCGCGTATGAATGCGCTTCAGAATGTGGAACTTCCTTTGATCTATGCCGGCCTGCCGTCTTCAGAACGCAGGAAAAAGTCAAAAGCGATGCTCGAACGTGTTGGACTGACGGACAAGATGCGTAATCTGCCGAATCAGCTCTCCAGCGGGCAGCAGCAGCGTGTCGCCATTGCGCGCGCGCTGGTCACAGGACCGTCGATCCTGCTTGCGGACGAACCTACGGGCGCTCTGGACCAAAAGACCGGCGCCCAGATCATGGAGTTATTTGAGGAACTGAACGATGATGGAAAGACCATTATAATGATCACTCATGATATAAACATCGCCCGCCATGCCAAGAGGATCGTCAATATCTTAGATGGACGTCTGACCGAGCAGCCGCCGCAAGCCGAACCGCTGCAAACCGAACCGCCGCAAACCGAACCGGCGCAGACTGAGCAGGAGGTGCGATAGGTATGCTGCTCGAGAGTATAAAGATGTCCTGGGAAAATATCATACACAATAAATTGCGTTCATTCCTTACGATGCTCGGTATCGTAATAGGCGTCGCATCTGTCATTGCGTTGATCACCATAGTCCAGGGGGCGACCAGCAGCATCGGAAACGAGGTGAATGCGCTCGGGGCGAATAAGGTCACGGTCAACGCCTACGGTACCCCGTTGAAGAATGGGATCAGCGATGGAGATATGGAAAACATCGCAGCAATAGATAATATCAGCGGGATATCGCCGACCATATCGGGCAAGACCAGCATTGTCCATGATGGTAATGTGATGGAAGACATCACAGTCCAAGGCAAAAACGAGGTATATTTCAAAACGGCTTCAGGTCTTTTAAAATCAGGCAGAGCCATCAATTTCCTTGATGTCGGCGGCAAAAACCGGGTGGCGCTGATCGGCGACGATATTGCAAAGCAGCTTTTTTATGGGATCGATCCCATAGGAAAGGAACTGCTGATAAACGGCATGACCTTTACTATTATCGGTACATTGTCGGTTTCCAGCGGATTCAGCATAAGCTCCAACAATGAGGCCGTTATAATCCCGTATACTACGGCCCTCCGCTGTTTGGGCGTCAAAAACATATCAAGCCTCGATGTATATCTGGAGAATACGGATCTGGCCGATGATACGATAATCGCCATTAAGGGCGTATTGAACGCGGCTTTTAATTATAAGGAAGATGCGTACTTCGTTTTCAACATGGGCGATCTGCTGGAAACCTTCCAAACGATGATGTCGATGCTGTCGCTGCTGCTTGCGGGTATTGCGGCGATATCTCTTGTCGTCGGCGGCATAGGCATAATGAATATGATGCTGGTATCGATAACGGAACGTACGACTGAAATAGGCCTGCGTAAAGCCTTGGGAGCCACCCCGAAAAAGATTCGGCTTCAATTTATCATAGAATCGATATTCCTCTCAGTCATCGGAGGATTTTTCGGGCTGATCTTAGGCAGCATAGTTGCTTATATCGCCACGGGACTGATCGGGATAAATTTTACCATAACGATATCAACCATATCCATTGCCGTGGGTTTCTCGGCGGCGGTAGGCATCGCGTTCGGGTACATGCCCGCGAGGAAAGCCAGCAAGTTGAACCCGATCGACGCATTGAGAAGTTTGTAATCGGAGGTTATGTTAATGCCAGACAATAGGCAAAGCAGGCAGCCGTCAAGATTGAGGCGTTCTGAGAGCTTTTTGGGGGTCCACTTCGATTTCCATGCCAATGATGACTGCAAAGAGATTGGTAAAAACACCACTGAAGAGATGATACAGAGAATGCTTGACAGGATCAGGCCTGATTATGTCCAGTGTGACTGCAAAGGTCACCGGGGGCTGTCAAGTTACCCGACAAAGGCGGGGTATCCGGCTCCGGGTATAGTCAGGGACGCTATGCGTGTTTGGAGGGATGTGACCGCACGTAACGGGGTGTCGCTCTATATGCATTACTCCGGTGTGCTGGACAGGGAAGCGATTATGCATCACCCTGACTGGGCAAGGGTCGACGGGACAGGAGAACCGGATAGTGATGGGGCGGCTTCCACTTTTGGCCCGTATGTTGATGAATTGCTCATACCGCAGCTCAAGGAACTCATTGACGAGTACGGCGTCGATGGCGTATGGGTCGACGGGGAGTGCTGGGGTACGCACCAGGATTATTCCGCTCAGGCTATTGAAGCCTACAGGAAACAAATAGCCGTGGAAAACGGCAATGAAAATAGGGAAACAGAAGTGGAGATCCCGAGGAAACCGGAGGATCCGGGCTTCTATGAATTCAGCCAGTTCTGCAGGGAGCAGTTCCGGCGCTATCTGAGGCATTATGTCGATGAGCTTCACAAACACTGCCCTGAATTTGAGGTGGCGAGCAACTGGGCGTTCAGTTCGTTCATGCCCGAGCCGGTTACCGCCGATGTGGACTTCATATCGGGGGATTATACCCTCCAGAATAGCGTGAATAATGCTCGTTTTGAAGGCAGATGCATGGCGAGGCAGGGAAAACCATGGGATCTGATGGCTTGGAGCTTCAGCATGTATTTTGGCCCTGTCCCCGGTGAATATAAGGAACGTGTAATGAATACAAAAACAGTCGTCCAGATGCAGCAGGAGGCGGCAATAGTCCTCTCGCTTGGAGGGGGGTTCCAGGTATATTTCCCTCAGAAGAGGGACGGAAGCATAAGGGAATGGCAGACTGAGCTGATGGGCTGCGTGGCGGAATTTTGCCGTGCGCGTCAAAAATTCTGCCATCGCGCCGTGCCTGTACCACAGATCGGACTACTATATTCGACAGAGGCTTTTTATCGTCAGAATACCCGTTTATTCGGGCCTTGGGATGGGAATACGGTGGCGATACAGGGCGTTCTTCAAGGCCTTCTTGATTCGCAGAATGCTGTAGAGGTTCTTATGGAACATAAGCTTACCGGGCGAATGAAAGAGTATCCGCTGATAATAATCCCGGAATGGCCTTATCTTGAACCGTCTTTCAGGGATGAGCTTCTTACTTATGTCAAGGATGGCGGCAATCTGTTGGTGATCGGGCCTGAAGTGGCAGCCATGTTCAAGGATGAACTCGGAGTGGAATTTGCCGAATCAGATGATGCCGGATCCG
>CAYWGM010000015.1:8275-34922 GCA_964457875.1 uncultured Eubacteriales bacterium
CCGGATCCGACGTTGGAATATGGATATCGCACAATGGCTGGTTAGGTGGGTTGCAGACGCATTACACAAATGCGTCGATCTCTGATAAATCCGGCAGAGTCGCGGTTTTTGGACTTATGTACAGAAATAACGATTTTAAGGATACCGTCGGAGCATCGGATTTATCAGGCGACACAGCTTCATCTGGCGTTGCGGCTTCTGTTGCGAAGTGCGGAAAGGGCCGGATCGCCGGAGTGTACTTTAATTATGGCGAGAGATACGTAAAAGGGGCGACCGCCACTGCCAGGGATTTTCTTAACGCCTTGGTGCGTGAGCTTTTCCCGGAACCGATGGTTGAAGTGAAGGGTTCCCATTATGTTGATGTATCAGTCAGCGAAACAGGAGGCAAACTGGCTGTCAATCTGGTCAATACAGCCGGTCCGCATGCCGATAAAACCAGATATGTATTTGACGAAGTTCCTCCTATAGGCCCGCTGGATGTTATGATTCGGGTAAAACAGATGCCTGCCGCCGTTACGCTCGAACCGGACGGGATAAACTTGCCTTTCACGTTTGAAAAGGACTGTAGCAATTGCGATTGCGATTGTGATAGCGACGACGAAGCCGGTTGGGTTATAAAATTGGCTGTTCCCAAACTGGAGATACACGGGATCATTATAGTCGAATCGTAAAGGCCTTAAAAAGGTGACTATTAATGGTGGAACAGACGCAGTCCGGTGATGCACATTACCATCCCATATTGGTTGCAGGCCTCCACTACGAGGTCCTCCCTCATTGAGCCGCCCGGTTGTACGATATACTTCACGCCGCTCATATAAGCTCTGTCTATGTTATCCCTGAATGGGAAAAACGCGTCTGATCCCAGAGTGACGTCTTTCAGGCCTTTTAACCACTCTTTCTTCTCTTCCGAAGTCAGGCGTTCCGGCGTGTGTCCAGAGAGACCGGTCGAGTTACCGGACTGGCTGCCGGTCGTGGTCGTACCCTCGGTGAGGTCATTGAGCAGGGCATGCTCATACTCAGTGATGCTGTCTCTTACGAATAAATCTATGGCGTTATCGCGCTCAGGCCTTCCGACATACTTTTTAAAACGGAGGCTTAAAACCTTCGGATGCTGCTTCAGATGCCATAAATCGGCTTTCTCGCCCGCGAGGCGGGTACAATGTATCCTTGACTGCTGCCCTGCGCCGCAGCCGATCACCTGGCCGTTTGAGACATAGCAGACCGAGTTGGACTGGGTGTATTTGAGTGTTATCATTGCAAGGATCATGTCCC
The DNA here is from genome assembly GCA_964457875.1 of uncultured Eubacteriales bacterium. GTDB lineage: Bacteria > Bacillota > Clostridia > Acetivibrionales > CAYWGM01 > CAYWGM01. Next base: position 9,548 of record CAYWGM010000015.1, read on the forward strand.
TTTTTGCGGAATCGGGGAGTGAGCGGTTAGCCGTTATGATGTTGTTGAGGTCATTAAGTCCAGGTATGTGGGTATTCCTTTTCTGGATGAATTCTATGCCGAAAATCGACCTTCTTTCTAAATCTTCGGCCTCGTATGACGCGTCTATCCTGATGATGGCGAACTTACCCCCCTTTTTTTGTTTGAGGATATCAAACGCTTCGTCTGAATAACCCGGTGCGATGACTCCATCCGAGACTTCTTTTTTTAACACAAGTGCCGTAGGCTTATCAACCGTATCGCTCAAAGCGGCCCAATCGCCGAAAGATGACATCCTGTCCGCACCCCGGGCGCGCGCATATGCTGCCGCAAGCGGCGATAATTCGATATCCTCCACAAAGTAGGCTTTTTTAAGTTCATCTGACAATGGCAATCCTATCGCTGCCCCGGCCGGGCTCACATGCTTGAACGAAGCCGCCGCAGGCATATTCAAGGCGGTCTTCAATTCCTTTACCAACTGCCATGAGTTCAGCGCATCCATTAGATTGATGTAGCCCGGATTTCCGTTCAGGATCGAAAACGGCAATTCGGCATTCGCCGGCTGACATGCTGCGGCTTCAGGCGACATCCGTATTTCTGCCGGTTTTTGATGCGGATTGCATCCGTATTTGAGTTCGTATGATTTCATAAACATCCTCCAATTCATTTAATGGACTATTAAAAATAAAAACCGCCTGTGTAAACATTTTTTACCCAGGCGGCCGATACTCATAATCTTAATCCCATCGCCATGCTCCATATTGTAAATTCAATTAATCCGCCAGTCGCATGGCTTGATATTAAATTATCAATTCAAGTATAAATATCTGACTGTTTTGTGTCAAGTCAGGTTTTTTTATATAATATAAATGACGATGAAATTCAAGGAGGGTCAAATATGCTGTTAAAAGGTAAGGTCGCAATAGTAACCGGAGCTGCGCAAGGGATAGGCAAGGCCATAGCCAGGATGTTTGCCGGGCACGGAGCGATAGTGGCGCTGCTTGATATGCAGAAGCAAAAGGTGGAAGAGACTGCAACAGAGATAGCAAAAGCAACTGATGGCAAAACTATCGGTATTGCCGTGGATATAACAAAAAAAGCCGAGGTTGAGGCTTCTGTCAAAAAGATCATGGACATATTCGGCAGGATCGATGTATTAGTTAATAATGCCGGCATAGTTAAGCATAGTCTGATTCTTGATATGGACGAAAAGGACTGGGACAGGATTTTTGAAGTGAATGTCAAGGGAACGTTCCTGATGACGCAAGCCGTGGGGAAGATAATGGTATTGCAAAAGAAAGGCAAGATAATCAACATATCTTCCTGTTCAGGTAAAAAGCCAACATTGGAGGAGGGCGCGTATTGTTCTTCCAAATCGGCTGTGATAGGCCTGACAAGGGTTACTGCGCTGGAGCTGGGCATTTATGGGATCAACTGCAATGCGATATGTCCGGGAGCCACCGACAGCGTCATGCTTAGGAGTACGATAGTGACCAGTCCCGAAATCGAAAGGGAATGGATCGAGAAGACTGCGCTCAAGAAACTCGGACAGCCGGAAGACCATGCCAAAGTGGCGGTATTCCTTGCCTCCGACATGTCTGATCATATAACGGGCGAGGCATTGATTGTCTCTGCCGGCGAGATCATGGGGCAATAAATGTTGGAAATGATTTCGAAGCTCAAATCAAATCATCCTATAATTACAAGCGGACCTACACGCGTTCAAATTGTATGCAAAAACAAAGACGCCTAAAATGAGTTCAACAAAGGGGTTTGTATAAAAGTCAAATAACTAATACCTTGAACTATGTCAGGCAAAAGTATATAATTGCAGCGGTTATTATGCGTTTATAATTCAATTATCATGCGTTTTGGAGGACGGGATCATGCTGGATATCAGCTTTATTAGAAACTATCCGGACATAGTGAAGAAGGCTGTCGCCGACAAACTAATGAATACCGACATAGATAAGCTGCTACAGCTCGATATTCAAATAAGAGAGGTGATTTCGGCGACGGAGGCTTTGAGGGCCGAGCGGAACAATCTCTCCAAACAGGTGCCACAGCTTCAAGGCGATGGAAAAAATACAGCGATAGAACGCGTGAAGGCCATAAAAGAAGAACTATCAATACTCGAAGCAAAGCTGGCAGAAGCAAGAAGCCGATTCGACGCTATTATGCTTACGGTGCCGAGCGTCCCCGCGCCGGAGGTTCCGGTGGGAAAAGGCGAAGAAGACAACGTGGAAATCAGGAGATGGGGGACGGTACCCGAATTCAAATTCACACCGAAGGATCATATCGAGCTGATGGAAGGCCTCGATCTCATCGATGTCCCAAGAGCCGTCAAATTCGCGGGAAGCCGCTCCTATTTCCTTAAGAACGAAGGCGTGCTGCTGGAGATGGCGTTGTGCAGGTTTGTAGTAGACAGGCTTGCATCAAAAGGTTTCACTCCGATGACAGCCCCATTGATGGTGAAAGATACCGCCATGATAGGAACCGGCTATTTCCCGGTAGGATACGAGCAGGCTTATAAAATACCGGAGGATGAACTGTATCTCATCGGCACGTCCGAGGTTGCCCTTGTCTCGTACCACCAGGACGAGATTTTAAACTATGATGATTTGCCAAAAAAATATGCGGGATTTTCCACTTGCTTCCGCAGAGAAGCAGGGACCTACGGCAAGGACACGAGAGGGCTGTACAGGGTTCATCAGTTCCAGAAGGTGGAGCAGGTCGTCATCTGCAGGAATGATGGCGCTGAGGCCGAGAGGATGCATTATGAGATACTCGGCAACACCGAAGAGATACTGCAGGCGCTTGGGCTCCCATACAGGGTGGCGCTGGCCTGTACGGGCGAGATCGGTATCGGGCAGGTGAGGAAGCATGAGGTCGAGACCTGGATGCCCAGCAGGAACAATTACTGTGAAACACATTCGTGTTCGACGCTCAACGACTTCCAGGCCAGGCGCTCGAATATCCGGTACAGGGACAAAGACGGCACGGTCAGATTTGTATATACCCTCAATAATACGGGTATCGCATCACCTCGGATTTTGATACCGCTGCTCGAGATATATCAAAATGAGGACGGGAGCGTGACCATACCCGAGGCGCTCAGGCCGTATATGGGCTATCTGGACAAAATCTGCCCGAAAAAGAAATAGGAACAATCACGTTAGAAGCAGGATTATCAGGGCCACATTCATTATGATGATCAAAGATGTTATGAGCCAGCCGGCAAGATTGGTCACGGGTTTGTTGGCGAATGCGCCCATGTGCTTCCTGTTGCCTGTTATCAGCATCAGCGGCGCTATGGCCAGCGGAAGCTCGAAGCTCAGGGCGACCTGACTTATGATGAGCGCCTTCATCGGATTGATGCCTGCGAGGATGATGATTGCGGCCGGCGCGATGGTTATCATACGTATCACATTCAGCGGTATGTCGAAATGCACAAAACCTTTCATTATCGTCTGGCCCGCCAAGGTGCCGACAGCTGCCGAGGACAATCCGGAAGCCAGCAGGGCTATGCCGAATGCTCCTGAAGACAACGCTCCCATAAGAGGTTCGAGTGACCTGTGCGCCTGTTCGATGGTCTCGACGCAGATCCCGTTATTGAAGAAGACCGCCGCAGAGACCGCAACCATTGCCGCATTGACGACAAATGCTATATTCATGGCGATGATTATATCAAGGCGTTCAAACTTATAGTGCTTCAGCTTTTTTTCATATGTCTTATCGTTATTTCTGCATTGCACCAATTGTGAATGAAGGTATATTACATGCGGCATCACAGTGGCGCCGAGCATGCCGACTGCGACGAGCAGCGCCCCGCTGTCAGGAAATGAAGGCAGGAGGATATGTATGGCGATACTGCCCCAATCGGGCCTTGCGAGGAATAACTCCATGGCGTATGCGCAGCAGATCACGGCGACGAAGATGGTTATTATCGCCTCGACGACCCTCTGGCCGTATCTTCCCGCATATACTATAAATACAGTTATTATCGCCGTAAGTATGCCGGCGTATATCATCGGTATCCGGAACAGAAGGTAGAATCCAAGAGCGCCGCCTAAGAACTCGGCGAGGACCGTGGCCATCGCAGCCAGTTCGGCACAGACCCACAATATCCAATTGGTCGATTTTTTAAAAACAAGGCCGCACATCTGGGGAAGGCTGCGATCGGTCGCGATACCGAGTTTGGCTGACAATGTCTGGATAAAGATGGCGGCCAGGTTGCTGCACAGGATCACCCAGAGCAGGCTGTAGCCGTAATGCGATCCGCCTTCGATATTTGTGGCGAAATTCCCCGGATCGACATAGGCGATGCTGACGATGAACGCCGGACCGAGGAATCTGACGAGTTGCCGTATTTTGCCTTTGGCGTTGGTTTTAGTGTCCAACTGATACATGAGAGTTTTTCGCAGCTAATAACCTTACTTGCGGCTAATCATGTTTACCTAATCCAAGATATGTGGTTATGGGTAATACTGTTCTATTTTTTGCGAAATATCCGGGTTTTCAGAGATGAATCTGTTGAAGGCTTCGAATCTGAGGAGTGTTTCTGCTGAAATATCATGCTCTATAAGCTCTGTCTCAGACAAAAGGTCGTTTTTTACGCCGAGGTTTTTGAGAAGGGTTTCCACGGTCGTGTGTTTGTCAAGCAGGAATCTGCCGATTTCATTGCCGCTGTCGGTCAGAAAGATGATGCCGTACCTCTTGTAGTTCACCAACCCGAGCTTTGCCAGCTTCTGGACCATTTTAGTCGCGGACGGGGCTTGCACGTTAAGCAGCTCCGACAGCGTATTGATGCGCATGTAGCCTTCTACCAGGCTATTTCGGTATATCATCTCGAGGTAATCCTCCATGGCCGCCGTCAGCAGTTTTTTATCCTGCTTGAGGAGCTGGTAGCCCCGAACCGTATGGAATTTATGTGAATTATTCGCCATAGGCCTCCTTATCGATATTTGCTATAATATTATTCATGGCATGGTGAATATATGTATTTGGATAACAGCTTTACGAGGGCTTCATTCGAGGATCCCGGAATAGTCGGTATTTACAGGAGGGCGGCAGGCGGGACCGGACTCTGGAAATCGGAGGAGTATTTCTACGCAAAGCACTTTTCAAAAGAAGAGCGGATACTGGATATCGGGTGCGGTTGCGGGAGGACGACCTTTGCGATGTATAAGCTGGGTTACCGCAACGTCTGCGGGATAGACCTGTCCTCGAATATGATAGACTGCGCCAGGATGATCGCCCGTAAAAAGCGGATCGAGACCGGCTTTGAGGTTGCCGACGCATGCGGGTTGCCGTTTGAAGACTCCTCGTTCGACGGAGCCCTGTTTTCATTCAACGGACTCATGCACATACCGCAGCGCAGGATGCGTATCAGGGCTATGAACGAGGTCAACCGCATATTGAAACAACACGGAGTCTTTGTTTTCGTGACCCAGTGCAGGGACGACCCGGAGTTCAAATGGTTCTGGGAGGAGGAAGCCCAAAGGTGGTCCTCTCATAATCAGGATGGCAGATTGACTGAATTCGGCGATGTGATTTTTACCAAGAAGCGCAAAGAAATATTCCTGCACGTGCCTTCGCTTGAGGAAATCTTCGAATGCCTTGAAGAAACAGGATTTGAGCTTGTTCAGAACATGAGAAAAAGCGAGATGTGCCGCGGCTCCGGAAAGCCGGCAAGAAACGAGTGTGTCTTCTGGGCGGCGATTAAGGGGTAAAATGCGTATTTTAAGCGACTTGCCGCGTACTCCGCGGAACATAATACTCTTTGAACCGATGTGGTCGGTCTTCTGTCTGCCGTTCCTGTATTATCTGCCTATCTATATGAGGGAACTCGGCCTTTCGGAGGTACAGATAGGGATCGTGAACAGCATCGGATTATTCACCTCGTTCGTCTTTTACTTTATAGCTGCTCCGATCACCAATAAACTCGGCAGGAAGAAGACAACATTCATTTTCGATATGATATGCTGGGGAATACCCATGGTAATATGGGCTGCGGCACAGAATTTCTGGTATTTTTTTATTGCCGCGTTCATCAATTCATTCGTAAAAATTGTTACCGTTGCGTGGCATATGCTGATTACCGAAGATACCCCGGAAGATAAAAGGTCGAAGGCATTTGGGATAGTAAATATCGTCAGCAGCGCTTCAGCGATATTCACGCCTGTTGTCGGACTGATTATGCGTTCTTTGGGCACGACGCCTACGATCAGGGTATTGTGCGGTATCGGCGCCGTCAGTATGATTCTGATGTTCATCCTCCGGAATATGGCCATCGACGAGACAAAGGCAGGGGAGCAGCTGATGATAAAGCATAGCGGGCTGTCATCCGTCCAGGCGGTAAAAGTGTACATGTCAAATCTCGCTTCGGTTTTTAAAAAATCAAGGAATATAGTATTTGCCATGATGCACATTCTGCTTAGTTTTATCTTTTCTTTCAACTTCTTTCAGGTCATCTACCTCAAGGAGAAGCTTTTGTTCCCGGACTGGATCATATCCATCTCACCGGGCGTAAATTCTGTGATCAACGTGCTGTTGTATCTGATCATCCTTCCGAGGATAATCAAGCTGCCTGAACTCAAGGTGCTGAGCTTGTCCTTTTTTGTCTGCATAATAGGTTCTTTATTGTTTGTATTGATACCCTCGGGCAGTATCCTGTTTTTCCTATTATCAATGTCGATCATGTCCATAGGTCTTTTAATCTCCCAGTCATTCCTGGTTTCCTCGCTCATGAACGGGCTCGGCGAACATGAAAAAGCCGACGCTTTTTCGGGGATTCAGTTGTTGACGGCGTTTGCGTGCATTCCTTCGGGATATATCGCTGCGATAATCTACAAGGCAGTTCCGATCTTAGCTTTTATTTCGAGTCTGGGATTATATGTGATAATATTCGCACTATCCATGTATCTGCATATCAGATTTTCTCCGTCAAAGTATATACAAGCCTGAAGGATGGCAGATATAATATTAATCAGGCTTACATATTTACTGAAATTTATTATCGGGGAGTGGTGATAGTATGTCAAAAAAACTCAGGGTTTTGTTTGCGGGAGAATCATGGACCACGACGACGACGCATATCAAAGGGCTGGATTCGTTTACCCAGCACGGCTATGGCGAAGGAGTGAAATGGGTCAGGGAAGCCCTTGAAAAAGGCGGTATGGAAGTGGTGCATATGCCATGTCACAAAGCCATAACTGATTTCCCGGGTTCTGTCGGCGGACTTGCAGCCTTTGATTGCATCATATTGAGTGATATGGGTTCGAATACCTTGTTGCTGCATCCTGACACTACAGTCCTTTCATTGGCCACGTTCAACAGGCTGGAGGTTATAAGGGAGTATGTGGAAAATGGCGGATCGCTCGTAATGGCCGGAGGTTATATGAGCTTCCAGGGCATCGAAGGCAAGGCCAGGTATCACGGTACCGCTATCGAGGATGCACTTCCTGTGGAGATTTTGCCCTATGATGACAGGATGGAGATGCCGCAGGGATTCAGGCCATATTCCGTTTCGGATCACGAGGTTCTCAAGGGCATCCCGCGGGAGTTCCCCGAGATGCTGTTTTATAACAAGCTCATCCCCAAGGTGGACTCATCCGTATTACTGATGCACGGACAGGATCCGATACTTACCGTCCGGGATTATGGGAAGGGCAGGTCGGCGGCCTTTGCTCCCGATGTGGCGCCGCACGGCGCAACGCAGCAATTTCTCGAATGGGAATACTTCAATATTTTCTGGCAGCAGCTGATCAAGTGGTTATGCAGGCGGGAGGCGATTTAATTGGATACGAAACGTTGGCCGGTAATCGATACGAGTTTTACCGTCGGAGTGAGTCCTAATGTCCATTTCTTCGGAGAAGAGCAGCTGATCCCGTTCATGGATGAGAACGGGGTCGATATGCAGATAATCTACCAGCCTGATGAGAGCTTCCATCACGAGACGCCCGATTGGAATCCGTATCTCGGTAATGATTATATTGCAAAGATAGAAGAAATGTATCCGGACAGGGTATTGGGGTTAGCGACCGTTCAAGCCTGGCATCAGGCCAGTCCCATACCCGGAAGTCTGGTCAGGACCAGCCCTGCGCTGGAGGAATTGGACAGGGCGATACTCGATCTCGGACTTCACGGCCTCAGGGTCAATCCTATGCAGCATAATATCCAGATTAACAATCGGGACGTAATGTGGCCTGTTTTAAGGCGATTGAGCCAACTGCAGGAGATCAGCGGAAGAAGGCTCATAGTTTCGGTCCATGCATACGCCGATTGCCTGAACTGCACGCCGGAGGCATTGGCCGAGACTGCGCGGGAATTCCCGGATATTGTATTCCTGATGCAGCACACCGGTTTCGTATGGGCGTATGCTACCGTCTGTGAGGTTGCGGCGCCTATGCAGAACATCTTTTTTGACATTACCGCCATGCCGCAGAAACTGGTGGCATATAAAGCCTACCTCAGGTTTGGGGCGAGAAAATTCTGCATCGGCGTCGACGGTCCGTTTGCCAGCTATGATCTTAAGCTGGCTATTTTAAATGACTTCGCAAAGGATGATTCCGAAGCGCAATTGATACTGGGGGGCAATATTGCCATGGTACTCGGCATACCGCAGATTTCCGGAGGTGTTGCGAAATGAAAAAAAGGATTCCTGTCATTGACACGCATTTCCATCTGGGGGTGAATCCGCTGGCGCACAGCACAGTAGAAGACCTTTTCAGCTGGATGGATTCAGGAAAGATAGACATACAGGTCATTATGCAGGTGAACGAGGGCATGGTGCACAGGACGCCCCGATGGAACCCATACATCGGCAACGATTGGATAGCGGAAGTGCAGAAGATGTATCCGGACAGGGTCATCGGGCTCGGAGGAGTGGATCCGTGGCTTCAGCCCCCGTCGCGATATTTGTTCCCCGGGGAAACCGAAGGTAAGCCGTTCGATAGGGTAACGAGCAACCCTTGTCTGGAAGAGCTTGACAGGGTCGTACTGGATCTGGGCCTGTGGGGTCTTAAGATCCATCCGTTGGAGCATAACCATCAGGTAAACAACCCCAAAATAATGAATCCGATATATGAAAGGCTGACGGAGCTGCAAAGGGCTTGCGGCAGGAGACTTATCCTGTTCATCCATGCGGCGGGAGACAGTGTCAACAATACACCGGAGGCAATGGCCGACGCTGCGGGCCAATTCCCGGAATTGCTGTTCATTGCTTCGCATGCCGGATTTAAATGGTGTACGCCTACTGTTGCCCATACCATGGCGGCATTGGACAATGTCATGCTCGATCTCACGACAATGGCCTACGGCCAAAGCATGAGGGAGGTTTATCTGAAATATGGCGCATCCAAATTCTGTGCGGGGTCTGACGGACCGTTCGCCTCTGTACAAGTGAAGGATGCCATCGTCAGGAGCATTACCGGTGATGAGGAAGAACAGCGGATGATCCTGGGGGGGAATCTGGCCAAATACCTCGGTATCGGCCTTTAAAAGACAAACATGCATGAGCGGAGTTGAAAGCATATGAGTTTAATTTCCGTAGTCGGAAGCCTTAATATGGATCTGGTTGTCAATACGCCCCGCATACCGGTCATAGGGGAGAGCGTCCTGGGCTGGGGCTTCATGACAAATCCGGGGGGCAAAGGCGCAAATCAGGCTGTGGCGGCGTCAAGGCTGGGGGCTAAGGTGAATATGGCCGGATGCGTGGGGAATGATCTGTTTGGCGCAGATATCATAAAAAATCTTGCCGTCAACGGTGTTGATTCCGCTAACGTCAGAAGACTTGATAGTATTCCTTCCGGTATTGCAGTCATTCTGATAAAAGACGGAGACAATTGCATTATCATAGATCCCGGCGCTAATTCAAGAGTGGATGCCTCAATGTCGGATGCCATCGAAAAATCTGTTGCAGGCAGCGGTATTTTGCTGCTGCAATTGGAAATCCCTATGGAAGCGGTTAAAATGGCTGTCGGAATCGCAAAACGGCATGGTGTGAAAGTGTTGCTCAATCCAGCTCCTGCGGCGTTTCTTGATGATGATTTGCTGATGGGAGTCGATATTATCACGCCTAATGAAAGCGAATGCGAATCCATCACCGGATTGCAGGTAAAATGCATCGATGACGCCAAGGCAGCCGTCCCGTGGTTCATGGACAGAGGCGTACGGCAAGTGATAATAACCCTCGGAAGCAACGGTGTGGTCTACAATTCAGACAACAGGATATTACATAAACCTGTCCCCAAAGTGAAGGTCGTCGATACCACCGCCGCAGGCGACTCATTTTCCGCAGCGCTTGCTGTGGCAATATCTGAAGGCAAGGGGATAGACGATGCGGTGACATTCGCCAATGCCGTGGGTACCTTGACCGTGCAGAAAAAAGGAGCCGTCGGCTCGCTGCCATACAGGCGCGAAGTTGAGGCCTTGCTGGCTGAATAGATTATTCTTTGCGCTTCAACGGCTTCACCGCCGGCCCGTCGATTACGGCGCCGTCCTTTGTGAATCTCGAACCGTGGCAGGGGCATTCCCATGCCTTTTCACCGCTGTTCCACTTCACTTCGCATCCCAGGTGGGTACAGGTCGTATCGATATTGTGGGCTTCGGCTTCCTGTTCCCCGGCTTCGGTCGTTTTCCTGCCGATGCCCGATACCTTCAATTTGCCGCCGATCAGCTCGCCGGCGACATTAATATTCTCCTTGACCAGTTTTTTTGCGGATGCCACAGGTGTGAACCTGAGCGGATCGAACACCTCGGAGTACGGGTTCTTCCTTCCGGACGCGATATCGCTTATTATCATTGCCGCCGCCGTCCCATTGGTCATCCCCCATTTGGAGAATCCGGCCGCGACGTAGATATCCGGTGTTCCGGAAGAGAGACTGCCGATATAGGGTACGCCGTCCGGCGTGGAATAGTCCTGCGCCGACCATCTGTATGGGAAGGCCTCATTATCGTCTGATTTTATTCCAAACGTACTGACTGCGAAATCGCGAAGTTTTTCGTAGTATACGGATGTATCGCCACCTTGGCCCGTCTTGTGGCTCTCGCCGGCAACCAGGATGAGATCGTCGTCGCCTGATTTTTGAAGCCTGAGGGAGCGTATAGGCTCTTCTGCCGTGATGAACATACCATCGCCCGGCGTCTTTTCCGCCGCATCGGCTTTGACCGCGACGATATAGGACTTGTACGGGAAAAGCTTTGCAAAATACATCCCCGGCGTGTCATAAAACGGATAATGTGAAGCGAGCAGCACCTTTCCGGCTTTTATGGCATGGCCGCGCTCTGTCTTTACGGTTATCAAGGTATCGGCAGCTTCCCTGATTATATCGACTGCCCTTGTCGCTTCAAATATTTCGCAGCCGTCGCCGGGTACCTCTTCCGCAAGACGGCCCAGGAAGCGGTTCGGGTGGAAACGCGCCTGATTGTTGAACCTGACCGCCGCTTTTATATCGAATGGCAGAGGCGCACTTTCCACGTATTCCTGCTCGATCCCAAGCGAGTCCGCAGCTTCGGATTCGTCGCGGATCTGCGGGACATACTCATCGCTCAGTGTGTAAACGTACGCCGGGCATCTGACAAAATCACAGTCTATGCCCTTTTCATTGACGATATTCTCCACGAAATCAATTGCGGAACTATTCGCCATAATATATTGGGCTGCTTTCTCGTTTCCGAATTGTTTTATCAGTTTGGCGCAGATAAGGTCATGCTGAATTGTCAATTTGGCTGTCGTATGTCCTGTGACGCCGTTGAGTATCTTGTACGCGTCGATCAGAACCACCCTGAAACCTTGGCGCTTCATGAGCCATGCAGCCGTTACGCCCACGATGCCGCCTCCGATTATTGCCATGTCCGCCTGGATATCATGGTCAAGAATCGGGTATGGCTTGGCCTGACTTGTTGCGATCCAGTATGATTTTGGAGCTTTGTCGAAATATTTATCCCAAGGCATTTGTATTTACCTCCCGAAAAACTTTGTGGATATATTATGATATTTATCTGTATAAAATATGTTAATATTGTAATATTGGAATGGAATTGGAGGAAATCAGCTTTTGGAATTCACATCAAGTTTCATTGCGGCATTCGGTTTTGTAGCGCTCGCCGAATTGGGTGACAAGACGCAGCTCATCGCAATGTGCTTCGCCGCTAAATACAAAGCGCTAAAAGTCGTGACAGGGGTCTTCATCGCGATTTTGATCAACCTCTCTCTGGCCGTCGCCGCAGGATATTATCTCAGCAAATTCTTATCGACATATACTGATTATATTCAGATGGCGGCTTCGATATCGTTCATAGGATTCGGACTGTGGACGCTCCGCGGAGAATCGACCGGCGACATCTGCAACCGGAAGTCAAGGTACGGACCGGTGCTGACAGTGGCCATAGCGTTCTTTTTCGCAGAAATGGGCGATAAGACGCAGCTGGCTACGATGGCTCTGGCTGCAAGATTGCCATCGCCTCTTGCGGTGCTTGCCGGAGGTACGGCGGCGATGCTCGTGGCGGATACGATCGGGATAGTCTCAGGCGTTATAATTAACAAGAAGATGCCCGAAAAGATAATTAAATGGGTATCTGCTTCTATTTTTGCCATCGTCGGCGTCGCCGGATATGTCGAAACCGGCGTCAGACTGATGAGTTTGCCGCTTGCGGTGGCAACGGCTGTTTTGATAGCCGCTGTCGCCTGTGTCATGGCATTTATTATAACAAAGAAAAAACGCTGATTATTGTCAAAGAATATTTTTCAATAAAAATGATTCTTTTTCGGGTATATGCCGGAAGTACTGCCTGAGGGCCGCTAGTTCAGCGATTGCAAGGCCAGTTTCCTCCTGCCTGATGTATTGTTCCGCACGTAATAATGATGTGTCGATATTATCGATTTCAAAATGATCGATCAGCATCGCCCATTTATTCTCATTACTTGTCCATACGCTTTTGAGGTCTTCCATGATGACTGCGGCTCTTGCAAGCTGCATCAGCTTTACCTCGGACTCGATCGAATCAATGAAAGAAACGATCGCATCAGACTCTTTTTTAAATGATGAGACCTCTGCCGCACCGGTTATGATGATCGCCGCAAGAAGGGATATCGCCGTAAATGTCATTATTGTATGGATATTATTTTTAAAGATATCCTTAATCATTTATTATCCGCCTCAGGCTTTCTGCTGATAATATAGCCGGCCTGACGTGTCAATGCTTGCAAATAAAACATCTTTAAGGCTGCCCAGACCTTTTTGCGCAAGCTGCGCGCGCAGCCAGTCCTCGTCCAGCGATGCCTTTTCGAGATTCTTGCTGACTATCTGTCCATCGATTATCAGATCCAGCGGCAATCCTTCATATTCCGTCTGCACGCTCATATCGGCGGGCGTAACGGCCCTCTTCTGCGACTTGGGTATGACGCTGAGCTGGCCATTTGTCTCCAGAATGGCATATTCGACATCTGATATATTCGGCACGTTCTTTATCCGCAATTGTTCCAGCAGATCGTTCAGATTGCAGAATTCCTTCTTGAGGTTGGATTCTATTATCTTGCCGTTTTCAATCAGTATGGTCGGCTTCCCGCATATAAGGGCCCTTGCCCGCTGGCTCTTGATCGCGAGGTATGACATGATTATCTGGGCAGCCAATAAAGTGACGATCGGGATGATACCGCTTAATATCGGTATGCCGGTGTTTTGCATCGGTACTGCCGCCAGCTCGGAGATCATTATAGCCACGACCAGTTCAAAAGGTTGAAGCTGGCCGATCTGGCGTTTGCCCATTATCCGCATGACCAATACGACGATTATATACAATATTAATGTCCGGGCAAATACAACGAGCATTATGCCAGTATTTTCCTTTCATTGTGGACTATTAATATTTTGCGTGCTATAATTGTTTTTAATGCATGCGACAAGCAGGCATTTTTTTTATTGGAGGTTTGTTATGCAGTTGATCGTAGTCGGTTGTGGAAAAGTCGGTTCAAGGTTGGCGCATATCATGTCACTGGAAGGACATGACGTCGTGATAATAGATAACGACAGGGATTCTTTTAAGAAGCTTAGCCTTGAATACAACGGTCTGACCATTACAGGAGTGCCTTTTGACCAGGATGTCCTTAAGCAGGCAGGGATAGAGTCGGCTGATGCGCTTGCTGCTGTCACACCTGATGATAACATTAATATAATGGTGAGCCAGGTGGCCAAAGAGATATTCGGCATACCCAAGGTCCTTGCGCGGATATATAATCCTGAACGGGAGCACGTTTTCCATCAGTTCGGACTTGATACCATCTGCCCGACCAATATCACGGTCGATGTCATACGTTCAAAGATAATGGGGGATGCGGGCATCAGCGACCATAATATTGCGGGTACTCAAATCACCTTCAAGCATATGAAGGCTGAAAAAAGCGATAACGGAAAAAAACTACAGAATATCAAGGTCGGCAATAATGAAATGGTGTTCGGTATTATCCGTAATGGCAGTTTTGTATTTGCGGGACCTGATATTAAACTTGGCAGTGATGATATTATTGTCGTTGCGGAGCAAAAATGAGGAGGATGATATGAATATAGTAATTGCCGGCGGCGGAAAGCTTGGCTATTATCTGGCAAAAACGCTTCTGCCTTACAAGCATAAAGTCGTCGCCGTAGAACCACAAAAAGAACTTTGCGAGAAAATCGCAAATGACCTGAACATACCTGTCATAAAAGGTGATGCAACTACGTTGGATGACCTTTCAACCGCGGGAGTCCAGACTGCCGATGTCTTTATCGCGGTAACCGGGCGAGATGAGGACAACCTGATCGCATGTCAGCTTGCAAAAAGAAATTTCGGAGTACAAAAGACTATAACCAGGGTCAATAATCCTAAAAATATATCTGTTTTTGAAAAACTCGGAGTTGATATAGTCGTAAGCAGCACATCCATCATTGCCGATCTGATCGAGCAGGAAGTGGATTATCACGGGCTCAAAACGCTTATTAAACTTAAAAACGGCAGGATCGTACTCAACGAGATATTGATAAACGAAGGTTCGCTGGTATGCGATAAAAGCCTGAGGGATCTTGATATCCCGAAGGATTGTGTCCTTATTTCCGTCATAAGGGACGAAGAAGTCATCATCCCTAACGGGTTCACTGTCCTGAAGGCGGGCGACTACATCATCGTGGTATCGTCCATGGCAGACCAGGAAGAACTCAGGGACTTTTTTGTAGGAAAAGCCAATTGATCATCCGACGACTATCTTTCCTTCCGGTATCACAACGTCGTCAGACCGTTTTGAATTGCGCAGGGCAAGGGCGATTGCAAAGGTGAGCGGACCGACGCGACCGAGGAACATCATCATTATGATCAAAATCTTGCTGATGTTGTGAAGGTCCGGTGTTATACCTGTTGATAACCCCACCGTGCCGAATGCAGACGTCACTTCATATAAAACATTAATAAACGGCTTGCCTTCTATCGCGAGTATGATCGTTGCTACCGTTATCACCAGAATCGCGCTTAATCCTGTTATTGCAAGCGCTTTTGCCACAATGCTTGCGGATACTCTTCTTTTGAATATTATCGTGTCATCTGTGCCTTTTATCTGCGAAATGATCGCAAACAGGAGCACTCCGAAAGTGGTCACCTTTATGCCGCCTCCGGTTGAACCGGGCGCTGCGCCTATGAACATCAGAATGATCGTCATGACTTTAGATATTTCTGTCATATCATCAAGCGGAAGTGTATTGAATCCTGCCGTTCTTGGAGTGACGGCCTGGAAAACAGATGCGTTCAATTTGCCATACAGGTCGAGTTTTCCCATCGTGGCAGGATTGCCGGACTCAAATACGAAAAAGAAAATCGCGCTAAAAAAAAGCAGGCATGCGGTTATTACCAATACAAGCTTTGTATGCAGAAACAGCGAATGGGTCTTTCTGTATTCATACAGGTTTTTCCACACTATAAAACCTAATCCTCCGATGATAATCAAAGCGGGTATCGTATATATTACCAGCGGATCGTTATTGAATTCCGTCAGACTTTTAAAATCACCGAGACCCATGATTCCCATCAGGTCAAATCCTGCATTGCAGAACGCAGAGACGGAATGAAACAGGGCAATGTACAATCCTGCAGGCCCGAATCTGGGCACGAAACTTAAGGACAGGATAATTGCGCCGGTGAATTCGATAATCAAGGTCAGGACAACTACGTTCCTTATAAGTTTTAAAACCCCCTGGAAGCTGAAATCGTTTACCGATTCCTGAGCGAGCAGCATTCCTTTTAGGCCGACCCTACGTCCCAATATCGAAGAGAAGAATGTAGCCAGGGTTATGATTCCAAGACCTCCGATCTGAATGCAGAAAAGGATTACCAACTGACCGAAAAGGGTCCAATGGTTATACGTATCAACCACTGCAAGACCTGTAACACACGAGGCCGACGTCGCCGTGAACAACGCATTGAGAAAGCCGATGCTGCCGCCGCTGCGCGAAGCCGCCGGAAGTGAAAGGAGCAATGCTCCTGTGAGTATCAATGCCATAAAACTGAATACTATCAATCTTGTAGGATCGATATTCAAAATCTTATTGCTTCTGCTTTTATAGGCTATCTTTAACATGGTCTACCTCGCAAACAGGAATAAGAACGCAAAATATACAAGCATTATGATAAGTCCCAGCGGCGCACCGAAAACCGCCCATTCACGGCTTCTGATCTTGAGCTTCGACGCCGATATGATATTTGGTATGTTGCCGGGTATGAGCATGCCCCCGCTGATCAGGAGGCCCATGAGCACCGACTGTATCTGCCCGACGGACATGGCCGGGCTGACCTCTGCGGCGGCCAGCGTCGCATTGTCGAGTACCGCCGATACCATGTTGCCCCAATAGAGGAACATACTGTCGAGGTTTATGATGTACGCGTCTATCACAGGTTTGAAACCTGCGCCGAGAAGCTCCAGTGCAAATACGAAGACATATACTTTAAATGCTCTTAATAAGACTCCTTTATAACTCTCTTTGCCGTCATCGTCTGTCTCGGTCCAGTTCTCGAATTCACTTTCGCCGCCGTTGGTTCCGGTGATTTTGCCGCCTCTTTTTATAAGGTAGGCGCCGAGAAGACCGAACGCGATTACGCCCAACGCTATATAAAAGCCAAGTAGCCTTATGAAATACCAGAAATCGGTATTCAATTTCGAAGCGACGATAGTCGAAAGGGGTTCTCCGACAGGAGTCAGCACCGCTCCGAGGCCTATGGAAAAGCATGCCAGGATTATGAAGCGTACTTTTTGCTTCCTCTCAAAAGGCAAGGCCTGCGCCATCTCGACCAGCAGGAGCGCGGCTATTATTGCCGTTATGATGCTCGACAGGAAGCCAAGGACTACGATTATTAAGAATACCAGCATTTTGAACGGTAATTTTTTCAAAAGGAATTGCATCATCATCCTGATTTTGTTTTTGAGCGCCTTGAACAAAAAACCGGCGGCAAGCACCGCAGCCGTTATCATGTATAAAAAACGGTTGGTCAGTATATGCGCGAATAATTCCGGAGTAAGCAACCCGGAAATGATTACTGAAGCAAGTCCCATTATAAAAAGAAAATACTCGAGGTTGTGTTCGATCACTTTTACTGTGAAAGGAAGGATCAATACAAGCAGCAATACTATTAAAAGTCCGATAATCATAATATCTGTTTCCTCCATATAAAAACAGAACTATTATACCACTTGTGCCATAATTGACAATATTAATGAATATTTATCGTAAAAAGGCAGATTATATTCTTATTACAACTTTGCTCCGGAGGTAAATGGATGAGATGCAGAGATTGCATGAATTTCAGATGTGAAGCCGGAAGCAATCTGGAATGCAGCAAGGAGATCTCCCCCGGATCCGGTGTTACAAAAGGAAAGTGCACGTTGGACAACAGGAGCTGCAATATGGACGATAATTGCGGCTGCGGGGGATTCAGAAAAAAGTGATTCGATTAAATTGGCAGGTAGAAATAATACCTGCCAATTTAATGAGATTCTTTATGATTTGGGGTGAAAGTCATTAAACAATTATCGATTTCATTAATAATTGTTATATTTGTTTCTGTTTTTATGTCTCAAAGTGCATGCGCCGATGACATAAACGAAAATGACGAAGGTTTTTTTATCGAAGAGTGTTATTCGGGATCCCTGGATTATCCGTCGGTGAACGCTATCTCGGCAATTGTGATCGATACGGCCAGCCGCAGGATTTTATATGAAAAGAATGCCTTTCAGATATTTCCGATGGCCAGCACGACCAAGATAATGACCGCCATACTTGCAATTGAAAACAGCGAGCCTGACGACCTGGTCGCCATCAGCGCGAGAGCGGCCGCCATCGGCGGATCGACCATAGGATATAAAAAAGGCCAGATGATCCCGCTGCGCGAATTGTTATATGCGCTTATGCTGAATTCAGGCAACGACGCAGCCATAGCGATAGCTGAGTTCATCGGCGGCGACACTGGGAATTTCATAGGGATGATGAATAAGAAGGCCGATGATATCGGCGCGAGAAGCACAAAATTCCAATCTCCCCACGGTTTGGACAGGGACGGGCATTACAGCACGGCGCACGACCTTGCCCTGATTACTTCATACGCGCTCGAAAATCCGATGTTTGCCGATATCGTCTCGACACAGAGTATCAGTATGGATTCCCGGACATACCGCAATACTAACGAATTACTCGGGGTTTATCCGGGTATTGACGGCGTCAAGACGGGATATACCGGCAAGGCCGGAAGATGCCTTGTTGCTTCCGCGGCGAATAACGGCATGCGCGTTGTTTCTGTTGTCCTGAACAGCCCGACCAGAAGGGCAAGAGCTGAAAGCTCGATGAAGATGCTCAGTTATGTTTTTTCTGCATACAGGCCGGTCAAGATCCTTTCAAGCGGTGAGTATATAAAAAGCATTTACATCAAAAGAGGCGTTGAAAATCAGACGGCGCTTGTTGCTTCGGATGAACTGATTCTGCCTCTGAAGGGTGATGAGATGGACGCGGTGATCCTTGATGTGAAAGCGCCGTCAGGTATAACCGCCCCTGTGCTTGCTGCGGAAGACATCGGAGAGGTGAGCGTGCGTATCGGGGATGCGGTGATTGCGCAGATCCCGCTCAAAACGTCTTGTCCTGTTAAAAGGAGGGGCATTTTTGACTGCATGCGTCAGCTTCTGGGGAAGTGGACCGGTGTATTGTTCAATACCGATTGATCAATGCCGATAAATATGTATGGTGTTTACAATCACATGATTTTATAGCATTATTAATATGCTATGTTAAGAACGGTTTTGATTGCAATCAATTCCCAGTACGTCCATTCGTCGCTCGCGGTATGGTATTTGAAGGCGGCTTGCGGGAACGGCGCGGGAGATGTCATTGTCCTCGAATCTACTATAAACGACGATCCCGATTCGGTTCTCGGATCCATATACCGGTTGAAGCCTGATGTTGCGGCTTTTTCTTGCTATATCTGGAACATAACCTTTGTCAGACGTATTGCAGCTAATTTAAAGAAGATCATGCCCGGCATTATTATCATCCTCGGCGGTCCCGAGGTTTCGTTCGAAGCGGATGACATCCTGGAAGGAAATCCATTTGCAGACTTGATACTGTCAGGAGAAGGCGAGGAGATATTCCCCGAAATCATTTCTGCAATCAACAGGACGGGGAGGACGGGGAGGACGGAGAGTTTTGATGGGATTAATAACGGCGGAGGATATGCGCTTATCGAAAATCTTGATGATATCGCATCTCCCTACACCGAAGCGATGCTGTCGTCGCTTCAGGACAGAATAGCCTATTTCGAATCCTCAAGAGGATGTCCTTTTGGGTGCTCCTATTGCCTTTCTCCGGCCAGCCGCGGGGTGAGGCATTTCTCGATGGATAGGGTGAAAAGCGAGCTGCAGAAGCTGTCAGACGCCGGAGTCAGAAGGGTGAAGTTCGTGGACAGGACTATAAACGGCAATCCGGCAAGGGCAAAGGAGATATTTGACTTCATAATCACATCCGAAGCAGCCGGTCGGCTCGCAGGCAACTGTAATTATCATTTCGAAGCGGCGCCCGACCTGTTTGACGATGAAATGATCTCCGTGCTGCAAAGGGCCCCCGCAGGGATGATTCAGTTCGAGATCGGCATACAATCGCTCAATCCCGATACCCTGAAATCAATCAACCGTAAAATGGACAAGCAGAAGGCATTTTATTATATAGAAAAACTGCTTGCGCCGGGCAATATCCACCTGCATCTTGACCTGATAGCAGGCCTTCCTTTTGAAGATGAAGTCTCCTTCAGGGATTCATTTAACGGAGTGTATGCCACCAGGCCGCACAGGATCCAATTAGGCGCCTTAAAGATGCTGAAGGGGTCGAAGATAAGCAGCGAGGCGGCCCTTCATGGCTATTCATTCAGAGATCATCCTCCTTATGAGGTGCTTTATAACAACTATATCGGTTACGGCGGCATGGGCACCCTAAAAGGAGTAGCCGCGCTCCTTGACCGGTATTATAATTCATGCAGGTTTGAAAGGACGCTGGCATTTTTGACATCTCGCCTATTCGAAACGGCTTTTGATTTCTTTAAACGACTGCATGAGTATTTCTTATCTATTAAAGATATGGACTGCGGTGGATTTGTAAGGGCTTTTACAGTCAATCTGTCATCAAAAGACCAATATCTGCATTTATTTAATTTTATAAAATCATTCTGTGATAGCAAGACAACACATCTGGTCCGCGAATTGCTGCGATATGATTTCATTTCTACAAACAGGCAGCCGTGCCCGCCCGGGTTGAGAAGGAACGGAGACAAAGGAGACAGCGAGGGAATCTTTGATTATGACCCTTTCGATATGCAGCTGGACGTACATTCGCCTGAATGCAGGACAACGGTGATGTTTGACTTCACATCAAAAAATCCGGTAAACGGCCGGTTCCAATCAAAAAAAATTAAAACCACATAAGAGCGTTTACAAATAATGTTAAATATGCTATTATTAAACAGCGGTCAATTCATGTTATAGCTTATTGACGCAAGGAGAGACTTTTGAACAATTATTCATTTGACGGCGGGCTTAATCCTGTAACAAAGAGTGAGAGCGGCTCTGCGACACTTGAGGCCGTTATTCTGGTACAATTGGTGTTTTGGGCGGTATTTATCCTGACCGGTATAATTATTTATTACTCCATACTTGCGAATACCAGGTCTATTGCCGGTATCGCAGCGGTCAGCTATTCTTCGGCATGGACAAATCAAGGCAGTGGGGCGGACCCCGGTGATTCGCCGGGATATGGGAACGGAAACGAAAACCAAGGCCGAAACGAGGGGAACCTGTACTGGAGATTTCTTGGGAATACTGTTTCCAACGGGCTTTCAGCGATTGAGAAAAGGACTGGAGTGACCTTGAATGATCGTGAGATTTTGCCGGGTGACAATTGCCTCTACAAAGTAAACGCCTCTTTAAAAAACCTTCTGACAGGTAAAATTATTGTGATTGAGATTGTCAGGCCTGTCCCACTGCCTTTAGATAGATATTTTGCCGGTTTGATGAGGAGCCCTCTGATGGAAGTTCAGACGCAGGTATTGGTTTTTGATAATGCGGAGTTTATCAGGAATGTTGATTTTATTTCCGACACGGCAGCCGGTATATCTGAAAGTCTTGGAAAGGTTATAAATGATATTTCAGAAAAGACAGGGAAGTAGAAAAGCGCGGAAAGGGCGCAGGTCGGGCCAGATATCGGTCATGCTTTGCATAATGCTCATCGCTCTTGTGATATTCTCAGGGATATTTTCAGACCTTGCAAGAGTCCGGTCAGGCAAAGCTATTGTGAACGCAGCCCTGGCATATTCGACGGAATCCATACTGGCCGGGTACGATCACAGACTGCGCGAGGAGTATGGTTTGTTTGCTTTTCATCATGGTATGGAAGATAGTGTCTTGGACAAGTATTTAAAGCTTAATTTGAATAAACCAGAAAAAGGGGAACAGAGTGACAGATCCTTTAGTTTATATGCATTCAATCTGGAAAAGTCAGACGCCATCCCATCGTCAAGTCTGTTAGACCAAAATGTCGCCAGGCGCCAAATTCTTGACTTTATGAAATACAGGGCTGTTAAGGGCATCGCAGAAGATGTCGTCGATATTGTTACGGATATGAGAGACTGCGGCAAGGCAGCGCTTGTTATCGAGAAGAAAATAAGTATGGAGGGCGTTGCGCATAAAGCCGACCAAATCTTGAAAGACGTTGCAGGCAGTATTTATGGAACCTTAAACAAATTTTGCAGGAGCAAAGTAAACGATATGATCAGGCAGTTGACAGGACTTTATGGATCGTGCAGAGGGGCGATGGATTCGGCCGATAAACTTGAAATCTGCCTTAGGGACCTGTATGAAGCCAAAAAAAATGAAAAGGATCCCGAAAGGAAGGAAGAAATCGAAAAAGACATTTCCGAACAGCAAAAACTATTATCGGGATGCCGTGAAAATTTTGGTCAGATGAAAAGTGAATTTGACAATTGCTTCAGAGAAATCCGATTTGATATTCTCGAACCGTTTCTGTCGGCCAGCAGGAAGGCTTTATCAGATTTGAACGATCTTATTTTAAAAACCGGCGAGTGCCTGGACAAGATATCCGAATTCGCAGATTTTGCGCAAAAATTGCTCGGATCTTCTTCGGCAGATGACTCAGGTACAAGTATTTTGAGGCTTGTGAGCGATGAGGCCGACAGCTTGAAAAAGGCGGTTCCTGATAAGCAATTAATTTCAGGTCTTATTGATGCGGTGAACAAGAATATCTCGGAAATCGAAAGCGTTGTGGGAATCATGGAGCAGATCAGGAATTCACTGAATTCCACTGAACGCGCGGATGTAACGCTAATGGGAGGGTTGATGCTTGATTGCATTGACAGATGCAAAACGGACCTGGATCTTGGTATCAGCCTGGTTTCAGAACCGGAGGACCCCTCGCGGGATGCAGGTGATGAAACCGGAGCCGGTCAAATATTGGATATATATACGGGGTCAGGAATTAATCACGGTAAAAAAACCAGCGTTAATCTTATCGATATGGGAATTGATATGGATGACCTGCCATCGCACATATTGTCAAAGGAATCCTCTGAAAATCTTGATATCGCTCAGGAATTATCCCCGCAACCATCCCAGAGGACGGCAGGCCTGGCCGGCATACTGCTATCAGGACTGCAGGACGTAAGAGACGCTGTTTATTTGAATCAGTACATCGCCGGAGTTTTTAAGAATACAGTAACAGCCAAAATAGGGACGGATATGGAAAAGCGGAATATCATGGGAAAGAAATGGAATGATATTCGAACGATATTCGACAGCGAAATCGAATATATTCTAAACGGCCGGCCATCGGAGGATATCAACCGGCTGATGACCGAGGGCTCGATTCTTCTGATGCGTTTCGGCCTGAATCTGCTTCATCTGTATCTGGATCCGCAAAAAAGGCAGCTCGCATTATCAATGGCTGCCGCCGCATCAGGGTGGTGGAGCGGCGGTCTTGCCGTTCCTTTCGTATCAAGTCTTTTGATGTGCGGTTGGGCTGCCGCTGAGTCGGTCATAGACCTGAACGATCTGTTGGATGGCAAGATAGTTCCTGTATATAAAAACCCGGGTACAAAATTTAAGATGCCTTCGCTTGATTATAGCGGCTATGTGTCGATCCTGCTGCTGACAAAAGATCAGGGCTTGCTGGTAGGACGGTCGCTTGACCTTATCGGACTGAATATGGGGATGCGGCAGGTCGGCAAGACGCTGGGCAGTTATTATACATGTGTTACTTCCGATGCGGATGTTACAATGAAATATGTGTTTATTACCGGCGGGCTCATGAAGCTGGCCGGTTTTGCGGAGGATGAGCGGTATCATATCAGGCGGACGATATCAGGGGGATATTGACAACAGATGAAGAAGTATGAGAACGGGTCGCTTACACTTGAAGCTGCTGTTGCCGTTCCATTCTTTATGGTAATGTTGCTGCTGTTCGTTAATGTGATCAGACTTGTGTGCTTTTATGAAATTGTACAGAATGCCGCTTCGCAGACCGCGAGATTATTAGCCAAAGTATCATATATTGCTTATGCGTCCGGCATTAATGATTTTATAGGCAAGATGGACGATGTTCTGCTTAATAAGCTGGCAGACGTTTTACCGGCAGATGCCCCGGGCAATGCCCCGGGCGATGCCTCGGACAGCATATTGGAATCGGGTGTGAAGGAGCTTTTGTCCGATATATTGGGCAAATCCTTTGAGAATATCGGAAACGATCTTTTGCAGCCTCTGGTTAAGTACTGTTTCAATTACTATTTGAATTCTGAAAACGCCATATTGTTAAAAAATTATAAAGGCCCTGATAGTATTGACCTGAGCGGTTCGAATTACAACGCTGATAACGGCGGTTCTTTTGAAATAATCGTCAGGTATCGTACCGATATCCTGGAGCCGTTTGACATCCTTGATGATTTTGTTATCGTCCAAAGGGCTGCGGCCAAGGCCTGGCTTGGAGGCGATGGGGACGAAGGCGCGACTGCAGGCCGGGATTCGGTGTGGTCGCTTGATAATTTCTCACGCGGAAGGATAATACGAAAACAATTCGGCGCCAACCTCCCTGATAGTTTTCCTGTCATATCGGCATATTCGGACGGAAAGGCCATATTGATCAAAAGTATGGACGTCTTATCTCCCTACTATGAAAACAGCGGCAATATAGTAGAGGAAATCAGGGGATATATATCTGAACTCGTAAGTTATCGCGGGACTGAGAAACCATGGGGTAACCAGCAAATTGTCATCGGCGGCGCCGACATCCACTGCCGGGAATTGCTTCTTGTCATACCCGAAGATCCTCTGCTGTCCGGCACTCAGGACGCTCTGAACGCGTGCGGCGCGTATGCCCGTGAAATGGGCGTCGTCTTCAGGATCGAAAGATATGGGACAAAAAATGTGCCCGGTAACATAAAATGATGCTTTTGAATACTATGATACAGGAATAAAGGTTTTCCGACCTATTAACAGGTGAATAATAAAATGCCATACGTATCAAACCGATACAATAAACGTGCCGAACAATTGCCGGCCCAGGGGCAGCCGCAGCAGCAACCGCAGCCGCCTGCAATAGCGCAGCCCCCGGCTGATATGCAGCCTGATAATACAATACCTTTTCATGAAGCGCCACAGATTATCACGCCGGTGCAGCCGTCCTGCCCGCAAATGCCCCAAATGCCGCAAATGCCCCAAATGCCGCCACACATACCTATGCCCAACTGCCCGTTTATTATGCCGAATTGCAATATGTACGGACAGATGCCGGGTATGCCAATG
>CAYWGM010000015.1:35022-36636 GCA_964457875.1 uncultured Eubacteriales bacterium
ATGCCGGGTATGCCAATGTCGGGTATGCCAATGTCAGGCATGACCATACCGGGTATGACAGAAGAAGGGTATGATGCTGAGGTTGCCGGCGCTGGCCGGGTTGGTGATCCGCCGCCGATACTCAGCAATAATCCTGCGACCGTACGGATCGTGCTTTTCAAACAGCTGACAGGTTACCCTAATTACGGGAATCCAAGCGGAAATGCCGACATTTTATATACCGGCAATACCGGTGTCTGGACGTTTACCTTACCACCTCCATTTTTTACGATATTAGGTTTGCGAGGCCAATTAGCAATAAGGGCTGTGCTGGATGATCACCAGAATGTGCCTGTGAACCGATATTCCGCCAGGATAACTGTAAACGGTAATGTTGTCCATAACGGAGCCGTTCCCCTCGTGCATGGTGTCCCCGCCGGAGGGAGGTTCACCAACTGGAGGGAGTTGACATTCAATATTACCGCGCTCCGGCGCAATAACAGGATTGTCATGGAGAATACTTCAAGGGCTGGAGATAACGACTGGATCGGTCTTGATTGGATGGAAATGAGGCTAAACACTTAAGACATGATGACATAAAAATGCCCCGGATGAAATATACCGGGGCATTTTAGCATACTCAAACAGTTATCTGAGGTTTTACTCTTTGATATCGGGCAGGTTCTTCATGCTTTCTTTCATTGCGTCTTCACAGAAACCCGCATCTTCCATGTTGCCGCTCAAATAATAATCATAAGCCGACATATCAAAGTAACCATGGCCGCTTAGATTGAATAGTATTACAGGCGATTCTCCGGCTTCTTTGGCCTTCAGTGCTTCATCAATGGCGGCGCGGATGGCGTGCGCCGATTCCGGAGCCGGTATGATGCCTTCGGTTCTGGCGAAAGTTATTGCCGCGTCGAAAACGGCCTTCTGGCCATATGCCTGCGCCTCGATATATCCTTCATGGCAGAGTTGGCTCAGCAGGGGCGAATCCCCGTGATACCTGAGTCCTCCCGCATGTATCCCTTTTGGAACGAAATCATGCCCGAGGGTATACATCTTGGCAATAGGGGCCATTTTGGCCGTATCGCCGTAGTCGTAAGCATACACGCCTTTGGTCAGCGTGGGGCAAGCTGTGGGTTCAACCGCAACGGCCCTTACCTTTTTGCCTTTGAACTTATCCATAATGAACGGGAACGATATTCCCGAAAAATTGCTTCCGCCGCCGCAGCATCCAAAAATCACATCGGGATACTCGTCGATCATCTCCAATTGTTTTTTTGCTTCCTGGCCGATGACTGTCTGATGCATGCATACGTGGTTCAGGACACTGCCCAGCGAATAACTTGTGTCCCCGTGTGTCGCCGCATCTTCCACCGCTTCACTGATTGCAATCCCAAGGCTGCCGGTGCAATCCGGATCTCTTTCGAGTATCATCCTTCCGCTCTGTGTGGTATTGCTCGGGCTTGCATGGACAGTCGCGCCGAAAGTCTGCATGAACGTGCGCCTGTAAGGCTTTTGCTGATAACTGACTTTAACCATGTATACCGTACATTCAAGACCAAATAGATTGGTGGCAAGGCTCAGTGCGCTTCCCCATTGGCCGGCTCCTGTCTCGGTGGCAAGCCTTTT
>CAYWGM010000016.1:0-27022 GCA_964457875.1 uncultured Eubacteriales bacterium
CTTTTACATATTAACACGCACTTTGTTACGTTGTCAACATGTTTAATTACTTTTCTTCGACGTCTTCTTCACAATCCTCTTCATTCACTATTCTGGCTACGCTCACGACCTTGCGCCCTTCGCTTGTACGCATCAGAGTGACGCCTTGCGTCGCCCTTCCGAGTATGCTGATGCCCGCCACCTTTATTCTTATCAGAGTTCCGTCCGAACTGATCAGCGCTAGATCGTCCTTTTCGTTCACAAGTTTTATACCCGCAATTTTGCCGGTCTTTTCGGTCACCCTGTATGTCAGGATGCCTTTGCCTCCTCTGGCCTGCATGCCGTACTCATCAAGCACGGTCCGCTTGCCGAATCCGTTTTCGGTCACAACCAGCAGGCTAGTATCTTCAATATATGCCGCCATGCCGACCACGTAATCATCCTTATTGAGCATTATGCCTCTGACGCCTTGTGATACCCGCCCTATCGGCCTGGCGTCGCTTTCCCTGAACCTGATCGACATCCCGTTTCTCGTAACAAGCATGATGTCTTTGGTTCCATCCGTAAGCCTTACGTCTATCAGTTCGTCATCCTCGCGCAGCGTGACGGCCGCAAGCCCGCCCTTCCTGATATTGCCGTATTCCATGAGGTTTGTCTTCTTTATATGGCCGAGTTTCGTTGCCATGAAAAGGTACATACCTTCGTCATAGGCTTCGATCGGAACCGTGGCGGTTATCTTTTCGTCCTGCCCTATCTGCAGGAGGTTGACAATGGCAGTACCTCTCGCCTGGCGGCCTGCGACAGGGATCTCATACGCCTTCAGCCTGAATACCCTGCCTTTATTTGTAAAGAAAAGGATATAGTTATGGGTCGACGTAATAAAGAGGTCCTCGACAAAGTCGTCTTCCCGGGTGTTCAGCGCCGTGATCCCCTTGCCGCCTCTTTTTTGGCTTTTGTATGTCTCAAGCTGGATCCTCTTGATATAGCCGAAATGGGTAAGCGTGATCACTATTTCCTCTTCCTGTATAAGGTCTTCCTCGACGATCTCGTCCTGGTCGGCGATGATCTCCGTCCTGCGGGCGTCGCCATATTTATCCTTTATATTAGTCAATTCTTCTTTAATTATATTAAGCACGAGTTGTTCGCTTGCGAGTATCTCGCGGTAATATTTGATCTTCTCCAGCAACTCCTGATACTGTATCTCAAGTTTTTCTCTTTCAAGCGCGGTCAGCCGTCCTAGGCGCATATCCACAATCGCCTGGGCCTGCCTTTCGCTGAGCCCGAACCTCACGCTCAAAGATTGTCTGGCCTCGGCTTCGTTCTTCGACGACCTGATGATGCGTATCACTTCATCAATATTATCTACGGCGATCTTAAGCCCTTCCAATATGTGCGCTGCCGCTTCCGCCTTCTCAAGATCGAAGCGCGTCCTACGGACCACGACATCCTTCTGGTGGGCGACATAATAATCTATCGCCTGCCTCAGGTTCAATACTTTGGGTTCGTATTTGCCATCGGCGGATTGGGCGAGAGCAAGCATGTTGACGCTGAAGGTGTCCTGCATCTGCGTGTTCATGTAAAGCTGGTTGAGTACGACGTTGGGATTGGCGTCGCGCTTGAGTTCTATCACTATCCTGACGGGGTCTTCCCTGTCGGATTCATCCCTAAGGTCGGATATACCTTCGATGCGTTTTTCTTTATGGAGTTCCGCAATCCTTTCGATAAGCCTCGCCTTGTTTATTTGGTATGGCAATTCCGATACGATGATCCGGGTTTTATTCTGTCCATATTGCTCGATCACCGCCCTCGCACGGACGACGATCCTGCCGCGGCCCGTAGCGTACGCCTCCCTGATCCCCTGTCTTCCGACTATTATTCCCGCCGTAGGGAAATCAGGCCCTTTTATGATCTTGTTCAATTCATCTATGCCTGTTTCAGGTTCTTCGATTACTTTAACTATACCGTCAATTATCTCGGTAAGGTTGTGCGGAGGGATGTTGGTAGCCATACCGACGGCGATGCCCGACGAACCGTTTACCAAAAGGTTGGGGAATCTGGAAGGAAGGACGATGGGCTCCATTTCATGCTCGTCGAAATTCGGCTTGAAATCGACAGTATCCTTGTTGATGTCGGCAAGCATTTCCATAGCGATCTTCGAGAGCCTCGACTCTGTGTATCTCATGGCAGCAGGCGCATCGCCGTCTCTCGAACCGAAGTTGCCGTGTCCGTCGATCAGCGTATATCTCAGCGAAAAATCCTGCGCCATCCTGACAAGGCTGTCATATACCGCCACATCGCCGTGCGGATGAAATTTGCCGAGTACCTCGCCGACAGTCGATGCACATTTCCTGTGAGCCTTATCGGGCGTGAAACCAAGTATCAACATGGCGTAGAGTATCCGTCTGTGGACTGGTTTGAGCCCGTCCCTGACGTCAGGCAGCGCCCTGTCGGCTATAACGCTCATTGCATAATCAATGAACGATTTTTTCATTTCGGATTCTATATCGACAGGTATTATATCCGGCATTATTGCAATTCCTTCCTCGTTAAATAATGAATGGTATAACAGTATATATTTTACCAGATTATAAAGGCCTGTCCATAAAAATAAAAATCGGGTGGATGTGCTGCATCCACCCCAAATCGATTATATCAGGGAACACATTAGCAAATATATTTGGTTAAGCTTCGATATTGGCAGGTCTGGCTTTAGGTATCCTTACAATAAATTCGACGTATTCGCCCCTGTCAAGCTGAGCTGCCTTTGCATTGACTCCAGCCTTTTTCATCGCATCTATTGCCTGACGTATGGTATTGACGAATATGCGGATATCTCTGATGGCCTTGTGAATCATTTTGGTCTGCTCGATTTTAATATCGTCGCTGTATGTGAGCCTGTCTATCGTGTTATCAACAAGTTCCTCGGTATTTTTTACATTGAGACCTTTTTCACATACCGTCTTCAGCACTTTCAATTGTGTCTGCTCATCATGAAGCTTGAGCAGCGCCCTCGCATGCCTCTCAGTAAGGCAATTGTCGATCAATATCTTCTTGATGATGGGCGACAGCCTCAGCAACCTTATCTTATTGGCTATCGTCGACTGGCTTTTGCCTATCTTCCTTGCAAGTTCCTCCTGTGTGAAAGAGTGTTCGGTAATAAGGTGGTTATACCCTTCCGCCTCCTCAAGGTATGTGAGGTCCTCCCTCTGGAGGTTCTCGATAAGCGCCATTACCGCAGAATTATTATCGTCTATGTTCATGATGATTGCCGGTATTTCTTTAAGGCCGGCCATTTGCGCTGCGCGGAGCCTTCTTTCACCGGCAACGAGTTCAAATATCCCGGGGCTCAGACGCCTTACATTGATCGGCTGTATCACGCCGTATTGTTTAATGGATTCACATAGTTCCTCAAGCGGGAGGACGTTGAATTGCTTACGCGGCTGGTATGGATTCGGCCTTACACATTCGATGTTTATGTAGGAGATATTCTTGGAATCGATGTTTCTTTCATTCTTTAAAATTCTTCCAGCAAGCATGTTAACACCCCTTCTGCAAATTGTAGCCGAAATCGGACAGGATATCCCGTCCCATATCCCGGCTCTTTTTGTTATATGATCACCATATATTCTCTGGAAAACCGTGCGATTCCTTTATTTCTGAAGCATAATCGTTCGCCTGCATTCAGCTTATTTAGAGCTTTTTATGGTTTTCAGAGGGGGCATTTTGTCGGTTTTCCACTTCTTCTGGGATATGATGAAGGTGTGTGTCGAAACTTTTTTATCACAATCAATGTGCGTTCAAAATCACTGAAGGGAAGAGTGAAACTTAATATGTCCTCAATCACGCCCCCGAGCTCGGACAGCGCCCTGAAAGATACTTCCGTCTCGGTTTCCGCGGTCTGTCTGCTCCCTTTCATCGCAATAAAATAACCTCCGCATGTTATAAAAGGAAGACTGTATTCCAGCAAGACAGGCAATGAGGCGACTGCCCTGGCGACCGCAATCTGATGGCTCTCACGAAGGGGGTGCCGGACGCCAAGATCTTCCGCCCTGCCATGGATTGCCTCAATACCTTTTAAATCAAGTTCTTTAATCAAATTCTCCATGAATCGGACTTTTTTTAAAGTGGAATCCATTAAAGTCATTTTTAATGGAAATGATTGCGATAGTGCGATCTTGACGGGAACAGACGGGAAACCGGCCCCGGCGCCGATATCAATCAATGCGGCATCATTCCCGGATGCAACGACAATGCTCTTAATAATGGGAATTATACTTAAAGAATCGATATAATGCCTGATGATGGTGTCTGTCACGCCTTCGATCGAGGTCAGGTTGAATTTGCCGTTCCAGTATTCCAATATCCTGTGGAAGCCTTCAAAAAGCGATATGCGGCTCTCATCCAGTTCTACGCCGTAATGTGCCGCCCCTCTTATGAGGATATCCCTGTCGGATTTTCCAAAAGTCATTAAACCTTATCGACTCCTGTCCTGCGATGTTTTTCAAGATAGATCAGAAGGACTGAGATATCCGCGGGAGACACGCCAGAAATCCTCGATGCCTGGCCCAGCGATTCCGGCCTCTGTTGTGCAAGTTTCTGCCTGGCTTCGGTGCTGAGGCCTTTCATCGCGCTATAATCCAGACAGGGTGGCAGCCTCCTGCCCTCTATCCTCCTGAACTGTTCGGCCTGCTGCATTTGCCGCCGTATATACCCTTCGTACCTTATGGATATCCCGACCTCTTCTTTTTCGGCCTGGCTCAAATCCGGTCTTTCTTTATCAATGTCTTTGAAATCCTCATAAGCAAGTTCGGGACGCTTCAACAGGTCTACGAGCCTGACGCCGGTGATGATTGGCGCGCTGCCCCTTTGTGCAAGCAAGGCGTTCACATCATCGGTCGGAGGGATAATCGTATTCTCCAGCCTTTTTATCTCATTCCCGATATTCTTTCTCTTATTCTCAAAATCGTGGTGCCTTGAGGCATTTATCAAGCCTATCCTGCAGCCGTGAGGCGTCAACCTCATGTCCGCGTTGTCCTGCCTGAGAAGCAGCCTGTACTCGGCCCTTGACGTCATCATCCTGTACGGTTCCTTTGTGCCCTTGGTCACAAGATCATCTACAAGCACGCCCATATACGCTTCCGACCTGTCGAGGACCAGCGGTTGCCTGCCTGCCACTCTGCAGGCCGCGTTGATCCCCGCGATCAATCCTTGTGCCGCGGCTTCTTCATAGCCCGAGCTGCCGTTTATCTGGCCGGCGGCGAACAATCCGCCGATATCCCTGAATTCAAGCGTCAGTTTAAGCTGTTTGGGGTCGATGCAATCATATTCGATGGCATATGCGCTCCTCATCACGATTGCATTCTCAAGACCCGGCAGCGTCCGTATCACTTTGAGCTGGACATCCTCGGGAAGACTGGTCGACATGCCCTGAAGATAGACTTCCTCGGTATCGGCTCCCATCGGTTCGACGAATACCTGATGGTTTTCCCTTTGCGGAAACCTCACCACCTTGTCTTCTATAGACGGACAATACCTGGGCCCGACACCTTCGATAGAACCGCTGAAGAGAGGGGATCTATGGAGATTCTCCTTTATTATCCTGTGCGTTTCGTGATTGGTATAAGTCAGCCAGCAAGCAACCTGGTCGATGCGGATATCCCCTGATTCAAATGAGAACGGGATGATCTCATCATCACCGGGCTGGATCTGCATCTTTGAGAAATCGATGCTCCTCCTGTTGAGTCTGGCCGGCGTGCCGGTTTTGAACCGCAGCAGGGAAATACCGAGTTCCCTGAGAGCGCCGGATAATCGATTTGCCGGAAACAGTCCGTCGGGGCCCCCGCTGTAACTGATATCCCCCATTACTATCCTGCCGCCGAGATATGTCCCTGTCGCGAGCACTATAGAATTACATTTATACATCGCTCCTGTATGCGTTATGATCCCCGCCGCTTCCCGCCCTTCAAGCAGAATTCCGACCGCTTCCGCCTGCCTGATATCCAGGTTCGGCTGGATTTCAAGTATCCTCTTCATTTCCATCTGATACCGGCGCCTGTCCACCTGTGCTCTGAGAGAATATACCGCGGGTCCTTTTGCCTTATTCAGCATCCTTGACTGTATCAGGGTTCTGTCAGCAAGCCTGCCCATCTCTCCCCCCAAGGCATCTATCTCCCTTACGAGATGTCCTTTGGCGGTACCTCCGATGCTCGGATTGCAGGGCATGTTGGCGATGCTGTCAAGATTCATGGCGAGGACGAGTGTCCTGCAGCCCAGTCTTGCCGCGGCGAGAGCGGTTTCACAACCGGCATGCCCGGCGCCTATCACAACTACATCGTAATATCCTGCGAAGTATGTGCTATTCTTATTTTCCAATACAAAACCTCTCAAAGATTCTGTCTATGATCTCTTCATCCACGTTTTCGCCGGTAACGGCAGCCAGACTGTCGACGGCCTGCCTGATATCAATAGTCATACAATCGAGCGGCATTCCTGACTCATAGGACTTCAGCGCAGTGTTTATTGAGCAAATTGCCGAGTCTATCAGCGTTTTATGCCTGAGACCGATCAATATGGGTAATGCGGTAGTGTCCCCGGTACCAACGGGAAATAGTCCATCCATCGTCTTCAGTAGTTCATCGATGCCTGTCCCGTCCTTCATGGAGGTTCCGATCACAGGTATTTCGGCATATGGCGCATTAACCTTCGAACATATTTGAGAAATCAGTGCGTTACGTTCGCGTTCATCTAAAAGATCGATTTTGTTGACCAAAACTATGATATTCGTGTGGCCGGCTGCAACGGAAGGCAGCCTTTGCCTCACCAGACCCAACATCTCGAAGTCTTCGGAGGACAAACCAAGCTGCGCATCCATCATGAACACGGCCATATCGGCAGAATCAAGCGCTTTGAAGGTGCGGTCGACGCCAAGTTTCTCGATATGTTCGCCTGTATCTCTTATGCCTGCGGTATCGGTCACTTTTACAGGTATGCCCGATAAATCGATGTATTCGTCTATCGTATCCCTCGTCGTGCCCGGCGTGCTGGCCACTATCGCGCGGTCGTTGCCGGCAAGCTCGTTGAAAAGGGAAGATTTGCCCGCATTGGGCCTGCCGACGATGACAAGGCGGAGACCTTCTCTGATGATCCGGCCTTTGTCAAACCCGGCCGAAAGGGATTCCAAGCCGCTCCTGATGGCCGGAAGCGCGTCATATACTTCTTGAGCGGTCATATCGTCCGTATCATGCTCAGGATAATCAATAGATGCTTCTATCCTTGCTATCAGCTCGATAAGAATGCTTTTTTGGTATGAGATCTTTTTTGAAAGTTTCCCCTCAAGCTGCTCTACTGCCGTTTTAGCGCCGAGTCT
This sequence comes from uncultured Eubacteriales bacterium, assembly GCA_964457875.1. Taxonomy (GTDB): domain Bacteria; phylum Bacillota; class Clostridia; order Acetivibrionales; family CAYWGM01; genus CAYWGM01. The sequence continues at coordinate 7,346 of CAYWGM010000016.1, forward strand.
GGTCATGGAGGATATCAGATCCGCCACCGCCTCGGCCTGCGACAAGTCTATCTTGCCGTTCAGAAATGCCTGTTTGGTGAATTCTCCGGGACCGGCAAGCCTGGCGCCGTTTCTGACTGCCAATTCAAGCACGTGTCTGAGAACGACAGGGCTGCCGTGGCAATTAATCTCAACTGTGTTCTCGCCGGTATATGATCGCGGTTTATCCATACGCGAGATGATCACGTCATCAATAACCTCGCCTGACGTATTGTCGACTACCCTGCCGAAACCAAGCGTATTGCCCGGCATTGCCAATATGTCCTTTTTGCCTGAAAATATCCTTGATGCCACAAGAAAGGCTTCAGGACCGCTGATCCTTACGATTCCTATGCCGCCATGACCGGCCGGCGTGGAGATTGCGGCTATTGTCTCGTGCATATCCATTAACGGAGCGTGATTACAACCCTCCTGTTAGGATCTTCGCCGGTACTGAATGTCTTCACGTAACGGTTGTCCTGCAGGGCGGTGTGTATGATCCTTCTTTCATTCGGACTCATCGGTTCCAGCGTGATGGATTTTCTGTAATCCGCCACTTTGCCGGCCACCCGGTTCGCAAGGGCTACGAGCGTATCTTCTCTCTTGCGTCTGTAGTTTTCCACATCGATGGTTACCCTGGCACGGCCGCCGTATTTATTGACGACGAGCCCGGCGATATACTGGAGGGCGTCGAGTGTCTCGCCTCTCCTGCCGATTATGATGCCGCTTTCTTCGCCGGTTATATCAATATATACCGTTCCGTCCTGCTCCCTTACGCGCATCTCAAGGTCTAAATCCATCAAATAAAAGACATCCTGGAGAAACTGCATCGCAATAGTACACAAGCTGTCTTTCAAGGATACCCTTACCCTTGCTTCTTTGCCGAGAAGACCGAAAATACCTTTCGTTCCTTCGTCAATTACCTCTATATCCACATCGCGCTCATCTGCGCCAAGCTCCTCAAGCGCGAGGCTTAGCGCTTCCTGTACCGATCTGCCGCTTTTTTCAGTTCTTCTTGCCGCCTGACTTGCTTCCTGGTTTGTTTCGCGGCTTTCCGCCAGGCCGGCCACCCGGTTTTGCTCCTGCTCCTGATTTGCTTCCAATGGCGATGGCTGGCCGATCATTTCGCTCCGGTTGTCCTTCCGATTCTCCATTTGGTTTGACGTCCTCCTTGGTATCAGCCTTTTTCAAATAAATATGCTTATTGATGTACATTTGCTGGAACATCTGCACTACGGACCCTGCTATCCAGTAAAGACCGACGCCGGCTGGCAGTGAGAACGAGAAGATAAGCGTCATTACAGGCCCGATCAGCAGCATGGTGCTCTGCATACCCCCCCCCGGCTTGCCGTCTGATTTGCCGGCCGGCTTGGGAGGCATCGATAGTTTTGCAGATATATAAGTAAATACGACTGCGAGCAGCGGTATCAGGAGAAGCGGAAGGTAGATGGCCGATTCGGCCCCGAACAGCTTCGCCGTATCTATAGTAGGGGTCTTGCCAAGGTTCAGGCCAAGGAAGTTCATGTTGATAAGCTCTTCCTGCCTCAGCAGGTTCTCCAGCCCCGACAGTTTCCCGGGAAACTGGTTGAAGTACTCTATTACACTTATCTCTTTTTGAAACCCGAGCTGTAAGGCATCAACACCAAGCGCCTTGCTTACTATATCAACAAGACTTTGTATCTGCTCCTTCGTCTTCCCGAGCATGTATTTGAGAGGTGAAACGATATCATAATATAATGAAAAAAGGATGGGCATCTGGATAATCAAGGGAAGACATCCGCCTGCGGGATTCACCTTGTTTTCCTGGTAGACGCGCATCATCTCCTGGTTGAGTTTTTCTTTATCATTCTTGTATCTCTTCTGTATTTCCTGGATCTTTGGCTGTATCAGCTGCATCTTCGCAGTGGAGCGGTATTGCTTGAATGTGAGCGGTAAAAGCAGCAGCCTTATTATCACCGTGAATATCAGTATAGCCAGTCCATAATTATGGAATGCCAAAGTATTGTATATGAAGTAGAGAAATTGCCCCAATGGGTACGCTATGAAATCAAACATTTTTTATTTCGCTCCTCGCGGTCAGCCGACCGGGTCATACCCGCCCGGATGGAACGGGTGGCATTTGAGGATGCGTTTCAAAGCTTTAAGAGATCCTTTTAAAGGTCCGTACCTGCTTATCGCTTCCATCGCATATTGAGAGCATGTGGGGCTGAACCTGCAACAAGGCTTTTTCAGCGGCGATATCCATTTTCTGTAGAACAAAATCAGATATAGCAGAGTTTGTTTGATAATTCCCTTCAATGCCCGCAACATCACCCGTGAATCCTTTCCGTATCCGGATCAATCAGACCGGTCGCCAACCTCCTGATTTAATAATCTTAATTTCCTCAACAGATATGCCGCTTCCCTGTGAATATCGTGATACCCCGGCAAAGCATCCCCGCCGGGTCTGGCGACCATTACCAGGTCGTAGCCGCGTATCATGTCGTCGTCCAATTGCCTGTAATTCTCACGCATTATGCGTCTTACCCTGTTCCTTCTTACGCTTTTGCCTATTTTCCTGTTGACGGATATTCCGAGCCTGTTCGCGCCGGTACCGTTAGGCAGGGCATGTATGCTCATATACTTGCCGGCTGCATACTTCCCGTTCTTGAACACCCTCATGAATTCTGAATTCTTTTTTAAAGTAATTATCTTCAACATTAAAATAAAAAGACCACACTTGTGCGGTCTTATGCTGTAAGAACTTTTCTGCCTTTCAGTCTGCGTCTTCGCAAAACATTGCGCCCGTCGGCAGTACCCATCCTCTTCCGGAAGCCATGCTCCTTCTTCCGCTGCCGTTTCTTGGGCTGATACGTCCTAAGCACTGTCCACACCCCCGATCCTGCCCAATGATGCCTCTTTTAAAAGATACAAGCAAATTATATATGAATAGCTTAAAAGATGTCAAGGAATATTGAATGTTGGGCCAAACTCTGGTAATATATTTATACTCTATTTTTAACAGTTTTCCAAATGTATCGGCTATGTTCAGCCCGGAGGAGTCTTATGAGCAATCAGCTAAACGTCGTATGGCAGAAGATAGTGGAACTTCTTAAAAACGAGATGACCGAGCTGAGCTATAATACATGGATTAAGACCATCGAACCCATATCACTAAAATCAAATGTACTCGAACTGGGCGTGTTGACGGAATTTATCAAAGGAATCCTGGAATCCCGTTATTCGGAATTGGTAAGAAATGCCGTCAGGCAGGTGACGGCAAAGAATCTCGAGATCAGGTTCACTATCACATCTGCGGACGGATTGCCGAACCAGACCGAAAAACAGCCCTACGTTTCGATCCTGCATCCTAAATATACATTTGACACTTTCGTGATAGGAAGCGGCAACAGGTTCGCTCATGCTGCGGCGCTTGCCGTCGCTGAGGCGCCGGCGAAAGCGTATAACCCTTTTTTCATTTATGGGGGTGTTGGTCTGGGCAAGACTCATCTGATGCATGCCATCGGACACTACATAATAAACAGGAATCCGTCGCAGAAGGTGCTTTACGTATCGTCGGAACAATTCACTAACGAGCTTATTAATGCGATAAAAGACGATAAGAATGAAGAATTCAGATATAAATACAGAAGCATCGATGTGCTGCTTATAGACGACATACAGTTCATTGGCGGAAAGGAAAGGACCCAGGAAGAATTCTTCCATACGTTCAACTCTCTTTACGAAGCAACCAAGCAGATCGTTGTATCGTGCGACAAACCACCCAAGGATATTCTTACTCTTGAGGAGCGACTCCGCTCGAGGTTCGAATGGGGACTGATAGCCGATATCCAGCCGCCGGATGTTGAAACAAGAATGGCGATATTAAGAAAAAAATCACAGCAGGAGAGTTTCGAGGTTCCTGATGAGGTGATGTATTATATTGCCGATAAGATAGCTTCCAATATCAGGGAATTGGAGGGAGCGCTTATCAAGCTGATTGCGTATTCATCACTGACAAGAAACGATATTTCTTTAGAAATGGCTGCGGAAGTCCTGAAGGACATATTATCCGAAAGTAGTACGAGGAAGATCGACAGCGCTATGGTAGTAGAAGCCGTTGCAAGGTATTTCGATATCTTCCCGGGTGAATTCAATAAAAAGAAAAGGAGCAGGGATATCTCATACCCGCGGCAGATAGCCATGTTCCTGTGCAGGGAATTGACCGATCTGTCGCTGCCCAAGATCGGTGACGTTTTCGGGGGACGGGATCATTCCACGGTGCTCCACGGAATAAACAAAATCGAGCATGAAGTAACGTCGAACCTTGAGACAAGACGTGCGGTAGAAGAATTAAAAAGGAATATTACAGGAAAGTGATAATTGGTTAAGTAAAATGTATTATCCACAGAATTTGTTGATATGGGGATAAAGACCTGTGTACAAACTGAAATTTAACCGTTAATATCAACAGGCGGAAAAAAATACGGCATAATTATCAAAGCATTAATCAACAGGCGAAATACTTGTGACAGAAAGGTTTGAGATAGTTACTCACAGTATCCACAGCACTTACTACTATTACTACTATATATTTATAATATAATTAATAATCAGGATAATGGAGGATTGTATGAAGATCAAATGTCAAAAGGAAAATCTGGTAACAGGAATAATGACTGTACAAAAAGCCATACCTGCGAGGACATCCATACCTGTGTTGGAGGGAATACTGATAGAAGCAGGTAAAAAGTTCAAATTGACTGCGAATGATCTTGAAATCGGTATCGAATGTTATGTTGAAGCTGAGATATTAAAAAAAGGTTCAACAGTAATAAATGCGAGGATTTTCGGAGAAATAGCCAGAAAACTCCCGGATTCTGAAATTACTATCGAATTGAACGAAGAGGGGATAATACTGATAGACTGCGAAAACTCACATTTTGAAATAAAAGGGATGCAGATCGCAGGTTTTCCGGAATTGCCCGATATAAAAAAAGAAAAAGCATTTACAATAAGCCAGGGTGTACTTAAAGAGATGATAAAAAAGACGATTTTTGCTGTGAGCGGGGATGAAAACAGACCTGTGCTCACAGGATCATTTATGGAATCAAAAAATGGAGAGCTGGCTTTGGTATCATGCGATAGCTTCAGGGTGGCGTATATGAAAAGCGCGACGGGTGAAGATGCGCCTGAGTTTAGTGTGATAGTGCCCGGAAAGACGCTCGGTGAATTAGTGAAGATACTGGCGCAAGGCGACGGCAAAATTGACGTATACAGCACAGGAAGTCAGATTTTATTTGACATGGGTACGTGCAAGATGGTTTCGAGATTGATCGCCGGGGAATATTTCAAATACAGAAGCTTTATTCCGGCTGAATTTGAGACGGAAATCAGGTTGAGCACAAGAGAATTCCTTGCAAGCATAGAAAGGGCATCACTCGTTATAACCGTTGAGGAAAGGAGATATCCTGTAAGATTCAACATTGATGAAGGAAGGATCATCATTAATACAAGCAGTGATATAGGGACGGTAAGAGAGGAGTTAAAGGGAAGGACCGAAGGGAAGGAATTGGAAGTCTACTTCAATCCGAGGTATTTTCTTGAAGCGTTAAGGGTGATTAATGAAGATGATATAAAAGTCGGATTTTCCACCGGCATATGTGCGATAAAATCAATTGAAAAAGACGATTTTATTTACCTGATAGTGCCGCTGAGGAAATAAACTTCTGTAGGTGGCCGGTTTGCATATTCAGAAATTGAAGATAATAAACTTCAGAAATCATAAAGAAAGAGATCTTGAGTTTTCCAGAGGATTCAACATTCTGTATGGAAATAACGCCCAGGGAAAGACAAATATACTCGAGGCTATTTTTTTATGTGCAACGGGACGTTCGCACAGGACTTCGCATGACAGGGAAATGCTGATGGATGGTGAGGAATCGTTTTATATTAAACTGGATTTTCTAAAGGACGGAGAAGAATGTGTCACTGAAATAGGATTCATGAAGAATGAAAAAAAGAGAATAAAACTCAATGGGATAAAAACAGCAAAAATAGGAAGCATGATAGGACATTTCAATGCAGTGATGTTTTCACCGGAGGATCTATCGGTCATCAAGGATGGCCCTTCAGAAAGGAGGCGGTTTCTCGATATATCGATTTCACAGACAAAGCCGTCTTATTTTTTTGATCTGCAGCGGTATGGCAAGCTGATAGAACAAAGAAACACGCTACTTAGGGATGCGCGCGAAAAAGGAGTCATTCCGGGCGTACAGATGGAAGTCTGGGACGAAGCGATTACAAAAACCGGGGCAAGAATAATAAACGCAAGGGATATGTTCATCAGAAGATTGGGGGAGATGGCCTGCAACAAGCACCGGAAGCTCACCAACGATGATGAGGTGCTGGAACTCAAATATGTGCCGGCGGTAAAGATGCCATCTTATGAAAATACTGATGATATAGAGGATACTTTCAGTAAATTAATGACGGAGAATATAAGACGGGATATCGCCGCGGGGGTCACCTTGAACGGACCGCATAGAGACGATTATGAAATATATATCAACGGTTCGAATATCAGAATATTCGGATCGCAGGGACAGCAAAGGACGGCGGTCTTGTCCATAAAGCTTGCTGAAATCGGGATGATGAGAGAGCTGAACGGCAGCAATCCTGTGCTTCTTTTAGATGATGTAATGTCGGAGCTGGATTCAAGGAGACAGGCTTTCCTATATAATTCACTGGAAGAGGTGCAGACATTTATCACTTGTACCGACACATCATTTTTTAGTGAAAAAAAGCCTGTAATAGAATCAAAATACTTCTGTATCAGCAACGAAATGAAATTGCAATAAGACTCTTAATAGGTTAGAATAATCCATGGATAGGAGAGAGGTGTTGAATATGTTCCTGCATCTCGGGGGAGACGTTGTGATTCCTGTAAGAGATATAATAGCGGTATTTGATATCGAGACCACTACCATTTCCAAGGATACGCAGGAATTTCTCCGGATAGCTGAGGAGGAAGGATTCGTAGAGACGATTTCCGCTGAAATACCGAAATCCTTCGTGATCACTGAAAAAGAAAAAAAAAGCAGGATAATATTGTCGCCCATATCCTCTTCAACACTGATAAAACGGGCAAACGACCAAAATAAGCCCGGAGGTAATATATGTACAATGATGGCATGGAAGTGAAGCAGTACGATGAAAACCAGATACAGGTTCTTGAAGGGCTGGAGGCTGTCAGAAAAAGGCCGGGTATGTATATCGGCAGCACATCAAGCAGAGGATTACACCATCTTGTTTATGAGATAGTCGCAAACAGCATTGATGAAGCCCTTGCGGGAAGATGCGACGAAATAGAGATAATCATTGAAAAGGGAAACTCCATCGTTGTCAGGGACAATGGAGGCGGAATACCTGTAGGCATACACCCTAAGATGGGAATTCCCACAGTAGAGGTCGTGCATTCAATGCTGCATGCGGGCGGAAAATTCGGAGGCGGGGCGTATAGTGTTTCCGGAGGTTTGCATGGCGTCGGCGCGTCAGTGGTGAATGCGCTGTCTGAATTTATGGAGGTGGAAGTTTCATGGAGGGATGGGAAGGTATACAAGCAAAGGTATGAGCGCGGCAAAACCGTTACTCCGCTTCAAGTGACGGGAAGTTGTGAAAAAACAGGGACAAGGACCAGGTTCAAACCTGATACTGAAATATTTGAAGATATAGAATACGATTATGATATAATGCTCGGGCATTACAGGGAAATGGCATTCCTCAACAGGGGAGTCACAATAAGCCTCATCGATCAGCGGCAAGAAGAACCTCTTGAAAAAACCCTTCATTATGAAGGCGGGATAATATCATTTGTTGAATACATCAATAAGAATAAAGAGGTGTTGCATCAGAAACCGATATATATCGAAGGAAAGAGAGACACTTCATCAGTTGAAATCGCCATTCAATACAATGATGGTTATATAGAAAACATATTCACGTATGCGAACAATGTGGCGACCATAGAAGGCGGGACTCATCTTACGGGATTCAGGACCGCGATAACCAAGGTATTCAATGATTATTTGAGGAAGTACGGCATTATTAAGGAAAATGAAAAGAACTTGATGGGTGAGGACGTAAGAGAAGGATTGACGGCTGTTTTAAGTGTGAAACTTATGGAACCGCAATTTGAAGGGCAGACAAAAACCAAGCTCGGAAATAGTGAAATAAGAAGTCTTGTAGAAAATGTCGTAAATGAAAAGCTGACATATTTTTTTGACGAGAACCCTTCGGTGACACGGACAATATTAGACAAATGCATAACGGCGTCGAGGGCCAGGGAAGCGGCAAGAAAGGCAAGGGAACTTACGAGGAGGAAGAGTGCGCTTGAATCCACGTCTTTACCGGGCAAATTAGCAGACTGCGCCGAGCGCGACCCCGAAATGTGCGAGATTTATATAGTGGAAGGCGATTCGGCGGGAGGATCTGCAAAACAGGGCCGCGATAGGAAATTTCAGGCGATTCTACCATTATGGGGCAAGATGCTGAATGTAGAAAAGGCTCGGATTGACAAGGTATATGAAAATGAAAAGCTGATGCCGGTAATAACCGCACTCGGGACAGGCATCGGCGAAGATTTTGATATAAGCAAGCTAAGATACGGAAAGGTAATTATAATGGCCGATGCAGATGTGGACGGATCCCATATAAGGACGCTGCTGCTGACCTTTTTTTACAGGCACATGAAGCAGCTTGTCGAAAGGAAACATGTATATATCGCTCAGCCGCCGTTGTTCCGTGTGTATAAAAACAAAGAAGAGTATTATGCATACAATGAAAAAGAGGTCGAAAGAATCGTTAAAGAAAAGGAATGGGACAAAAAGGATTATTCCATCCAAAGATATAAAGGCCTTGGAGAGATGAGCTCGGTTCAGCTATGGGAGACCACAATGAATCCCGACACGAGGACCATATTGCAGATAGAATTGGAAGATGCGATCACTGCGGACGAGATATTCACAACATTGATGGGTGACAAGGTAGAGCCAAGAAAAGAGTTTATTCAGATGTACGCCAAAAATGTAACAAACCTTGATATCTAACTATTGTTTCACGTGAAACAATTACTTATAATGGGATTATCTATTTATTATTATCATGGGTTGCGGGAGTGATATTATTGTCGAAGATAATTGCAATAGCCAACCAAAAAGGCGGAGTCGGCAAAACAACAACTGCCGTAAACCTAAGCGCATCTATCGGTGTGAAAGGTAAAAAAACCCTTCTTATTGATATCGATCCTCAGGGCAATTCAACAAGCGGGCTTGGCATAGAAAAAAACAGTGTTGCAAAATCCATTTACAATGTGCTAATCAATGAAGAGCCGATAACCGGCGTTATCGTGGACACTGTTGTTGACAATCTAAAATTGTGTCCGTCAAACATACAGCTGGTCGGTGCAGAAATTGAGCTTGTTCCGATAATGTCCAGGGAAATGAGGCTTAAAACCGCAATAAGGGACATACTGGGCACATATGATTATATAATCATTGACTGCCCCCCATCACTTGGTTTGCTTACGATAAATGCGCTAACGGCCGCAAATACAGTGCTCGTGCCTATACAATGCGAATACTACGCCCTTGAAGGATTATCGCAGCTTGTAAATACTGTAAAGCTCGTGCAGAAGCATCTTAATACAGCCCTTGACGTCGAGGGTGTCGTGTTGACCATGTTTGATGCAAGAACCAATCTATCCATACAGGTAGTGGATGAAGTCAAGAAGTATTTTAAGAACAAGGTCTACAGCACGGTGATACCCAGGAATGTGCGCCTTAGCGAAGCACCGAGCTTCGGGCTTCCTATAATATTATACGATCCGAAATCCAAAGGGGCGGAGTGTTATATGGAGCTTGCCGATGAAGTTATTCAAATTACTGAAGGGGAGCGGTAGACATGGTAGTGAGAAAAGGTCTCGGGAAAGGACTTGGGGCGCTTATAGCAGAGGAGACGGATAATGAGGGCGGCATCAAGGAACTCAAATTGAATGAGATCGAGCCCAATTTAAATCAGGCGCGGAAACATTTTAATGATGAGAAATTGAAGCAGCTGGCCGAATCAATCCGCAAGCACGGTGTTGTTCAGCCCATCATAGTCAAGCAGGAAGGGAACGTGTACAAAATCGTCGCCGGAGAAAGAAGATGGCGAGCGGCAAGGTTAGCCGGACTTTCAACGATACCTGTCATAATAAAAGACCTGTCAGAAAAGCAGCTTGTGGAAATATCGCTGATTGAAAACCTTCAGAGGGAGGATCTTAATCCTATCGAGGAGGCCGAAGCATTTAATAAACTTATACTTGAACACGATATGACCCAGGAAGATGTTTCTTCGATAGTAGGCAGGAGCAGGCCGGCTGTCGCTAATTCCATAAGGCTTCTTGAGCTTGACGAACGGGTCAAGAAAATGGTCGTAGACGGTCTGATCAGCGGTGGACATGCCAGGACGCTGCTCTCGCTTCAGGATGGCGGCATGCAGTATGCGGCGGCTGTTGAGGTGGGCAACAAACAGCTGAATGTAAGGGAGACCGAAGGTCTTGTAAAGAAGATGCTGTCCATTACTAAGAAATCCGGGAAGAACAAAGGCAGTGATATATATGCGGATGTTGCAGCTAAAATTCAGAATATACTTAAGACAAGAGTGAGCCTCCAGCATTGGAACAAAAAAGGCAGGATAGTTATAGAATACTATTCGGCTGACGAGTTGGAAAGGTTGATCCAATTTTTCGTTTCACGTGAAACAAACGGGTAACATAGCTGATAATCATATATTTGAAGGGGGAAAGTGGTTTTGCCGGACTTTATAACTGATAATCCAATAATTCTTATCTCTTTTTGTATCTTCAACTTTATTTTAATACTATTCCTATTTATTTCCGTCATTGCCAACAAGAACAGGATCAAGAAACTAAGAGATAAATATAACCGGTTCATGAGAGGGGCAACCGGTGAGAATATCGACTATATGATCGAAGGGCTGCTTAATAAAGTTGATGGCCTGAATAGAAAAAACAGTGATATAGAGAATCATATTAACAGTCTGGAAAGGAATTTTTTGCTTTGCATACAGAAAGTCGGTGTTGTAAGATACAATGCATTTGATGATGTAGGTAGCGATTTGAGTTTTTCCATTGCCTTGCTTGATAATAATGATAATGGGCTTGTGTTCAGTGGATTGTACTCCAGAGATAGTTCTTCAACGTATGCCAAGCCCGTTATGTCGGGCAAATCCAAGTATGCTTTGTCTGTGGAAGAGCTTAAAGCTATTAATGTAGCGCAAAAGATGCATAGGGATATCTTCGATGCCGGAGAGCATTAACATGCGACAAGGAATGAATAGATTATGGGTGTATGCATCGGCAATTTTCCTTATTGCGCTGGTCATCCTTATTTTTACTGCATATAGTCAAATGAAATTCAATAAACAGATTGTCGATTATAAGAGTCAGCTTTTAAATAATGAAACGGAAAAGAGTGAATATGAATTTAATCTCAACACCGCACTTGATGAGAATATCAAACTCAAGGATGGGCTTGAGAAAGCCATTAATGAGCTGTCCGGATCCAAAGCTGAAAACGAAAGATTAATATCTAATAATAACTCTTTAATATCTGAATACGAAAATAGAATATCGGCATACGAAAATCTTGCTAAAGCATACAGGTTTTATGCTGATGGGAAGTTGCCCGAGTGCGCAAATATCCTAAGGATTATAAAAGAATCCGCCATAGGAACGGAAGGCGCCAAAACGTTCACGTTTTTATGGGAGATAAGTTCTCCTGTGGCGGCAAGGTCTTTATATAATCAGGGATTGGAACTTTACAGGAAGAGCAGGTACACTGAGGCGGTTGATAAACTGACCGATTCAAACTATTTTTCCATGAAAGAATATTTTTCAGATGATTGCCTTTATTTTTTAGCATATTCAGAATATAAGAGAGGCAATATCGATATGGCAATAAGACATTTCAGCATGCTGATAGATACCTTTCCATCGAGTAATTGTTACAAAGATTCACAATATATGATCGGTATTTTGGAGGTTGCGGCGGACAAAATCAAGGAAACGCCTGATAGACAAGCATCCCCATGAGGATTTACTTATTTCACAGTGTATATCCGCACATGCCCCTTTACATCCTCAATCTGTGATGTTGACATACGGTCTATTTTCATTGTAGAATACTTAAGTCATATAAATAATGATTGACTTCATCTTTATGGAGAGATGGTCGAGCTGGTTTAAGGCACCGGTCTTGAAAACCGGCGTAGGTGCAAGCCTACCGTGAGTTCAAATCTCACTCTCTCCGCCAGAATCAGGCAGAATGCGGAATGTCTGATATTTATAAGGAGAAGTACCCAAGTCGGCCGAAGGGGACGGTTTGCTAAACCGTTAGTGGGGGCAACTCCAGCGCGAGTTCGAATCTCGCCTTCTCCGCCAAAACAGCGCCTTTCAGGAAATCTTGGGGGGTGCTGTTTCTTATAGTGGTGTAGTCGGCAATAGAGCATGAAGCCATAGGTACGAGCCGGAGAAGATGTCAGTGATAGAATCAATATGTCAAGCAGCTGCCGAATTGCTCCGGTCGGCAAAAATGTGAGACAGTATGCGCCGGTACATTGAAATAATGTAGTCAAAGTGATATGATATCTGCTGGATAGTGGGGTGAATTATAAGGATGAAAAGGTACATTTATATTGTCTTATCAGCATTTTTATTAATTCTTCTTTTTGCAGGATGTACTCAAAACCGTCCCGCAGACCTTAATGGCAATAAATCGAATACATACGGGACAATAATATACCCGCTTGAAAACGGAAATATAACGAATGCCGGTATTGCCGGTTCTGACGAGGATTGGATCTACTTTAACGACAGTCAGGGAAGATTGTCGAGAACCGGTCACGATGGAAGTAATAAAACCGTTATATGTGATGATACTGCAAGGTTCATCAATATCGCCGACGGCTGGATATATTATTCCAATGTAAAAGATAGCTTTAAAATATATAAGATCAGCATTGACGGAAATGAAAAGTCAAAGATCAATGACGATAGCTCTATGTTCCTTCAGGTTTATGACGGCTGGATTTTTTATAAAAATGTGAATAACGGAGACAGGATTTATAAAATCAGTTTAGACGGCAGCGCGACAAAGGAAGTCAGCGATGACGCATCCAGTTACATGTGCGTTTCCGATGGCTGGATATACTATTCAAATTACAGCGATGGGGACAAGTTGTATAAAATCCGGACCGACGGCAGCGAAAAATTCAAGCTTTGTGAAGACGAATGCTGGTATGTGAATATCGAGGGTGAATGGGTTTATTATGTTAACCAGACAGATTCCGGAACATTGTATAAAATTAATAAAAACGGCAGTATGAGAACAAAAATATCGGAAGGTTTATTCTCATTTATCAACGTCAGCGGAGGCTGTATATATTACTGTAATGGAAATGACGGCAAGAAACTGTACAAAATGAAAATAGGTGGAACGGATAAAATAAAGTTGAATGATGAGAGTACATCTTATATCAATATTGCCGGAATCTGTGTCTTTTATTTGACCATGGGGCAGAATGACACGCTTACGCCTGCAAAGATCGTAATAGACGGCTCGGACAGGCAACAAATCGAATAAATCATTACATTTATAACAAAAAAAAGAGGTTAGTCTTTCGACTAACCATTTGTAAAGGGGGTCAAAATGTATTGTGAGGTCACTTCTATTATTGTCATGTTTATTAATTATATACATTTTAATAAAAATAATTTTTAATCATTTCAGCCGATGCGATAAGGAATCCGGCAAATATAGGATAAATAAGCCTTATCCGGTTCTCCATATGTTTAGGATCCTGTTGGATGGTATCTGTATAGCTGCAAGATATCCCGGCATGAAGATAACTTGATATGATATAGGTAAATAAGTATCTGAACCTGCTTTTAATAGTGCGTTCTTTAATTATGTGGATCATGCAGTATATACCTCCTGCTAATACGGAAAACAAAAGTGCTTTGAACAGTTGTTCAAGGCCTATCATTATCCCGCAGGCACATAATAATTTATAATTGCCTCCGCCCATAGCTTTTATTTTATAAAAAGGGTACAGGATGATTCCTGGATATACAGCTCCTCTAAGGCATGGCGACAATGCGGATATACCGTTGAAATAAATATTGATGAACAGGCCTGCCGCAGCAATTGAAAGGATGATCGTGTTATTTATTATGTCCTGCTTTGGATTCTTCACAAGATTTATTATTATAAATAACATCACCACTGAAATTTTTATTAAATCCTGATATTCAATATTGTTCAGAGATTCCATTTCTGTTTAACTCGCCACTTTAGCATATTTTCCTTGTTCTGTATTATTATACCAGTTACATTTTCCATAGTCAACAAAATAACCTTATTTGTGTGGTATATAACTTATTTTTTAATAATTACATCGTATGAGCTCGTTTTTAAGGGCAATAATTAAATCGTGCTCTGAATTTCGATTAAGGTTTGGTATTATGGCAGGATTTTATCTTTCGAAAAGTAAACCATTGCAGGGAAAAGTTGGTGTAAGCGGCGCAAAAAATGCAGCGTTGCCATGTCTTGCCGCATCTCTGCTCACTGACGAAGCTGTCAAATTGACGAATATACCGGATTTAAGCGATGTAAAAAACTTTTATGAACTCCTTGGGTCTTTGGGAGCAGTGATACGTCAGGCAAAATCCCATATTACAATCGATTCATCAAATATTTTTAATACAGACGCACCTTATAATTATGTTAAAAAGATGAGGGCGTCATTCCTCTTAATGGGCCCCTTGCTTGCGCGCTTCGGAAAGGCTTCTATTCCTTTGCCCGGCGGCTGCGCCATAGGTATCAGGCCTGTGGATCTTCATCTGAAAGGACTCGGGGCAATGGGGGCCGAGATCGACAACAACCACGGCTGCATAAAAACAAAGATTGATGGAAGATTAAAAGGTAATGAAATCTATCTTGATTTTCCAAGCGTAGGGGCTACGGAAAATCTTATGATGGCCGCTACTCTTGCTATTGGCACTACAAAAATTGAGAACGCAGCTGCCGAGCCTGAAATCGAGGATCTTGCAATATTTTTGAATAATATGGGAGCCTGTATCAGCGGGGCAGGTACAAATACGATTATAATAAAAGGCGTTGATAAGTTATACGGCGCAGCCCACGATATCATTCCCGACAGGATAGAAGCCGGCACGTTTATGATGGCTGCGGCGGCCACGCGGGGGAATATCATGCTCGAAAATGTTAATTCAGTACATCTCAAACCAGTGGTTGCTAAATTAAAGGAATGCGGAATTGAAATATCCGAAGGGTTATCCGGTTTGAATATTGATGCAAGGCGCGATTTGAAAGCAATTGATGTAAAAACATATCCATACCCCGGTTTTCCGACGGATATGCAGGCGCCAATAATGGCGTTTTTATGTACGGTGGAAGGGACAAGTCTGATTGTCGAGACGATTTTTGAAAATCGTTTCCTGCATGCGCCTGAACTGAAAAGGATGGGTGGCAATGTGAAGATAGAGGGAAGGAGTGCATTTGTTGAAGGCGCTTCATCTCTCTGCGGGGCAAAGGTTGCGGCTACGGACCTGCGTGCGGGTGCGGCTCTTATTATAGCTGGCTTGGCGGCTGAAGGCATTACTGAAATTGTAGACAACGGTAATATCGACCGCGGTTATTCGAGAATCGATGAGAAATTGAGCGCTCTCGGCGCAAGCATCAGCAGGATCTGATTTCATATTTATCCGCGGATAAAAATATAATTCTGATAGAAGGCAGGTGCTGCCAGATTATGAAAATCAGGATCCGGCGCCGGATACTTGTAAAGTTTCTTTTATACATTTTACTTGTCATATCGGCGATTGTCGTTTTGCCGTTGTTGCTTATCAAGGGTTGCATGTACGGTCCGGACATAAAACCGGATGCCGGCGATGACGATCTGCACTCCGGTATTGTATTGAAAGTATGGCTCTATAAAGAAAAACAAGTCCGTACAATGGATCTGGAGGAATATATAGCAGGAGTGACAGCTGCGGAAATGCCCGCTTATTTTGAACCGGAAGCATTGAAAGCCCAGGCCGTAGCCGCCAGGACATATGCATACGGGCGTCTCATCGGGTTATTCAACCATTCAGCCGATGTGCACAATGGCGCGGATATCTGTACGAATCCCGGGCATTGCCAGGCATGGACAAGCAAAAAAGATGCGTATAAAAATTGGGGGATCTTCTTTCCGTGGAAGAACTGGGAGCGAATCAGGAAAGCCGTATCTGATACGAAGAATATAATATTGACATATAATGGGGTTGTCACAAATCCGTTGTATAGTTCAAATAGCGGCGGCAAGACTGAGAATGCGGAAGATGTCTGGGATTGTGATCCCGTAGGGTATTTGAAGAGCGTAGAAAGTTATGGCGACAGATTTGCGCCGGATTTTGCAAGCGAAGCTGATATACCCGTCGAACGGTTTGTTTCGATTCTTAAAAATCAGTACCCTGCTCTTGAAATAACAACAAAAGATCTGGTCGATCATATCAGGATATCTGGTTTTACCGAG
Source organism: uncultured Eubacteriales bacterium (assembly GCA_964457875.1). Lineage (GTDB taxonomy): Bacteria > Bacillota > Clostridia > Acetivibrionales > CAYWGM01 > CAYWGM01. Next base: position 24,002 of record CAYWGM010000016.1, read on the forward strand.
GGAGGAAGTGTTAAAAACATTATAGTAGGTAATATTACGATTCCCGGAGTGCGGTTCAGAGAGATATTCAGCTTGAAATCCGCAAAATTTGAGTACAAAAATGTCAAAGACGACAAAATAATATTTTCTGTCACTGGAAATGGGCATGGAGTCGGAATGAGCCAATGGGGCGCAAATTACCTTGCCAAAAACGGCGGTACATATGAAGAAATTCTGAAATACTATTTCAAGGATGTAAGTCTGCAAGCATTACCGCTGCCATAATGAAATAATCTTAAATATGTATATTGCTGCCAACACCGGTAACAATAATATACGGAGGTGAAATTTGAGAATATGAAAAAGATATTCCCCGGAGACAGGCAGCATAAAAAAAGTGTTGCTGAGTTTTTCGACAGGAAAGGTTTTTATATCATACTGATCGTTTTGATTGTCATTGTGGGCACAACAGCGGTCATCCTGTCGACGCAGAACATCAATCCGATGGTACCGGGTCCTGAAGCGGATGATTATATACCGGATAAGATCATACCCGATGATGAAGTCGCTGAAGGCGAACAGGAAGGAACGGAATCGTCGATTAACGATTCGTCCGAAAAGGATGCCAGGGCGACAAGCGTCAATACAGGCTCCGATACTGTAAAAGATGTTCCAACGATCGCATCCGATACTGGGGCTAATAAGAGCACGGCTCCCAAAGCAACCCCGACTCCGGCGCCAAAACCGCAGGCATTCATCATGCCGGTATTTGGACAGGTTTCTCTTGAGTATGCTATGAATCGTCTCGTTTATTCAAAAACACTTGAAGAGTGGAGAACTCATAGCGGGATGGATATTGCCTGTGAAAAAGGAACGCCGGTAAAAGTGGTTGCGGATGGTGTTGTCCTCGAAGTGAAGAACGATCCCAGATATGGAATAACGGTAATTGTGGAACATCCGGGAGCAATCAGGTCGATTTATTGTAATCTGGCAAGTGACGATGTCGTTGTTCCGAACCAGAAGGTAAAACAAGGTGAAATCATAGGGAGCGTGGGCAACTCGGCAATGTTCGAAGTGGCTGAACAACCGCATCTCCATTTTGAAATCATGAAGAAGGATACAATTGAAGACCCTGCTCTGTATCTGCCAAAGAGCTGACATATTATGATGCGGGGCGCTGTTACCTGCGCCCTGGCATCATAATGACAAAATGCTCAATAATTCTGAACCCGCTTTTCAGCAATCGCGTTTTGCTCAAGGGCTTCTATGTTTTCAAGGGCTTTCCCTGTACCCAGTGCGACGCAGGATACCGCATCATCTGCAACTATAACATTTATACCGGTTTTTTCCTGCATGAGTTTATCCAGCCCGAACAAAAGACTTCCCCCACCGGTCATGACTATTCCCCTGTCGCCTATATCGGCGGCAAGTTCCGGCGGTGTCCTTTCAAGCATGGAATGTACGGCTTCGATTATGGATGATACAGGCTCTTCAAGGGCCTCCGTCATTTCAGACGATGTTACTGTCAATGTCTTCGGCAGACCGGATATGAGATTGCGTCCGCGGACGTCCATCGAAGCTTCCTGGACACGCGGATAGACTGTGCCGATATTTATCTTCAGTTCTTCCGCAGTCCTTTCGCCGATCATCATATTATGCTTTTTCCTCATATATCTGATAATGGCCTCGTCAAATTTGTCGCCTGCGATTTTTATTGATGTGCTTACAACTGTTCCGCCCAATGACATAACGGCTACATCCGTCGTGCCGCCGCCGATATCGACGACCATGCTCCCGCATGCCTTTGAAATATCGATGCCTGCGCCTATCGCCGCCGCAATGGGTTCTTCAATGAGGTAGACCTTTCTTGCCCCCGCCTGCATTGTCGCATCTATAACAGCGCGTCTTTCAACTTCAGTTACATCACTGGGGACGCATACCATTATCCTTGGTTTAAAAAGTTTTAAAACCTTGTTCTCGTATACTTTTGCAATAAAATATTTCAGCATCCGTTCAGTGAAATCATAGTCGGATATTACGCCGTCGCGAAGCGGCCTTATGGCAACGATATTGCCCGGCGTCCTCCCTAACATTCTCCTGGCTTCCTCGCCGACTGCAAGGATTTTGTTGGTATTCCTATCCAGTGCAACGACAGAAGGTTCTCTCAGAACTATCCCTTTTCCTTTAATATATATCAAAATACTTGCCGTACCAAGGTCTATACCGATATCCTGACCGATTGCCAAGGCTTACAACTCCTTTTCAAAAAATATCAATACGTAATTTTCATATTATCATATAAGATTTTAATATTTCAAGAACAAATTAAAAAAGCCGGCTTAGCCGGCTTTTGAACGTCCGCTGTTGTATTTTACCCTTGTTGCCTCTCCGCCTCTTATGTGTCTTTCGGCCTTGTTCTCTTCAAGTATCATCCTGACTTCATCAGCAAGGCAAGGCTTGATTTTAGCCAGCCTTTCCGTAACGTCCTTATGAACGGTGCTCTTGCTTATACCGAACCTCTTTGCTGCCGCCCTTACGGTACTCTTGCGTTCGACAATGAAATTGGCAAGTTCTACCGCGCGTTCTTCTATATAACACTTCAAGTTGGCTGCCCCCAATCGCACCACGCGTACCCGTATTCTTAGTAATATATATGTATACGACCACCGGAGTATGATTATATATATGAAATGAGGAACGCAGGTTTACAAGGCTTTTCCCCGGTGGTAATATGAGAGCGATGAGAATCAGTCTAAAAAGGATATTAATTATCACACCCGCGATATTTGCTTTTGTAATACTGGCGATATGCGCATCGTCCGGCGACAAAGCCTGTAACGTCAGCAACGCGGCAGGGGATGCTTCAGTTGCCGCCGACACGTCATCGGCGGACCACAATGATAATGACACTGATTATCCTTTTATATACAGTCGCTTGAATTTGGAGTCATTTCATCATAAACAGGAAATAAACATTCTTGAAATCGATCTCTTAAATTTTGCAGGTTACTCCGTAAAACCGGTATTTTCAAATAATACCTT
>CAYWGM010000016.1:27122-29234 GCA_964457875.1 uncultured Eubacteriales bacterium
CATCGATTATGAAGAGGCGCTTAAAATGCAAGAATCGCTTCTTGTAAAGCGTCAGATGGGAATTATAAGCGATACGTTGCTTATTGTTGAACACCATCCGGTGATTACTATCGGCAGGAGCGGAAACAGGGATAACATCGTAGCGTCGCGGGCTTATCTCGAAGCCAATGGGATAAAGGTGCACGACATTACCAGGGGGGGAGATGTCACCTACCATGGCCCGGGGCAGATTGTAGGGTATCCGGTGATGGATCTGACCGAACGCGGAAGGGATATCAGACGCTATATCCATGAGATGGAGGACGTATTCATCAGGTTGCTTGACAGAGAGTTCGGAATTGAAGCGCATCGCGGGGAAAACAAGTATACCGGTGTCTGGGTGGGCTTCGACAAGATCACTGCGATAGGCGTTGCCGTTAAAAAGTGGGTCACCATGCATGGTTTTGCCTTCAATGTTAATACAGATCTGGATCATTTCAAATGGATAATACCATGCGGCCTTGGAGACAGAGGCGTAACATCACTTGGCAGGATCCTTGGCAAAAGGTTGGACATGGAAGCCGTCATTGAAATGGTGATTTCTTATTTTTGCGAGGTATTTGACTTGTATGGAAAACGGACGTGATTTTGTAAAAAAACCTGACTGGCTTAAGATAAGGCTGAAGGCGGGCTGTAATAATATAAAAGTGGAAAAGCTTATAAGCGGGCTTACGCTGCATACGGTCTGTGAAGAAGCGGGCTGCCCTAACAAGATGGAGTGTTTCGGCAGGGGCACGGCGACGTTCATGATATTGGGGCGTTTGTGCACTCGTAATTGTACATTCTGCAATGTTGAAAAAGGCTTCCCGGCGCCTGTGGATCCTGACGAACCCAGGCGCGTCGCAGCCGCTGTCAGGGAACTGAGATTAAAGCATGCCGTAGTTACCTCGGTCACAAGAGATGACCTGCCGGACGGCGGGGCAGGCCATTTTGCACGGGTTATCCGTGAAATCGCCAAATTGGCTCCGGACACTGTCATCGAGGTACTGATTCCAGACTTCAAGGGCGACATTAATGCATTAACTGCGGTTGCCTTGTCGGGACCTGACATTATCAACCATAACATGGAAACGGTACCGCGGCTTTATCCGGAAGTCAGGCCAATGGCCGATTATGCAAGGTCGTTAAAACTCATCTCGGATATTAAGAAAATCAGCGCCGGGATTGTCAGCAAATCCGGAATTATGGTCGGACTGGGAGAACGATTCGAAGAAGTGACAGGGGTCATGGATGATCTGAGAAGCGCAGGGTGCGATATGCTGACAATAGGGCAATATCTTGCCCCGTCAAGAGCACATCATCCTGTTGTTGAATATATACATCCGAATATCTTTGATGCATACTCCGAAGAGGCTGCGCGAAGGCGCTTCCTGCATGTGGCCTCCGCCCCGCTTGTCCGCAGTTCATACAGGGCAGATGATAATATGTTTGCCAAAAAAGCAAAATATTAAATAAATCATTGTCCTGCTGAATATTATTTACCATGACAGGTAAGAATTTTAAAGGCATTGACATTGCTATTTCAGGGTGTTATAATCTTTCTGGCAGAATTCCAAAACCCTTCTTTATGTTAAACGCCTTTAACTGGAAGGTAGTTTTAAAGATTCCCTGGATATGATTTCCTGGATATATTGTCAATAAAACTGTATCATTCTGTTACTATTTTAATATGTTTTAGGTGGTGTTTTATGGAGGATGTAAATCTCAACGCAAAATCACTTGAAGATTTACGTTATATTGCTAAGATGATGGGTATCAAAAGCGTTACCCGATTCAGAAAAGAAGAATTGATCGACAAAATCCTCGAATCCGGACGTAAAGCCCAGAAGGAGAAGACAGTCGAAACCGGTCCTGTACAAACTGAAATTGCGGCGGAGACGACGGAGACTGAAAAAGGGGCCGATATGCCGACGCCGATAAAAAAGAAGCGCGGAAGACCCAGGTTCGCTGACAGAATAGCCAGCGAACAGCCTCAACTGGCAGTAGGGGGCGAAGAACCAAATAGCACGCCTGTTACGGAAACGTTGAAAGTGACGGCAGGACAGCAAGAGCAGGCAGGACAGCAAGAGCAGG
>CAYWGM010000016.1:29334-35345 GCA_964457875.1 uncultured Eubacteriales bacterium
CGCGCAGCAGAGACAGGGAGAGCAAGATGGCGGGATTGCTGCGGAAAACGACCGGCCTAAGAGCCACGATGAAAGATATCCGTCCGAGAGACAGCGCGAACCGTACTACAGGCCTGATTCCCCCCAATATGTAATGAGGCCGCGGAGAGGCAGGACCCCCAAGACGTATTCATCCATAGACCAGCCGAACCAGGTATACGAATCCAGACCATTTTACCCGAGGCCTACACAGGATCCATATCCAAGGGCTCCTCAGGAATCGTACGGGAGATCTCAACAGGAACCATACCAGCCTTATATCAGACCGCCTGTGCCACAGCAGGATACCGAATACGTACCTCCGCAAAGGAATGATTATGACAGAGGCATCGACGACAGAGGTTACCAGAGGCAATATGAACCCCGGAGGGAAAACCCGAACGTTTCGGCTCAAAACGGGATAGAGAAGCTTGAAAGCGACGATCCTGTCGAAGGTGTGCTGGAGGTTCTTCCTGACGGGTATGGCTTTCTAAGAAGCGATAATTATCTATCCGGCCCGAAGGATGTCTATGTCTCACCATCGCAAATCAGGCGGTTCAACCTGAAGACAGGCGATAAAATAAAAGGTAAGGGGAGGATTCCGCAGCAAGGCGAGAAATTCCAGGCGCTTTTATATGTGCAGACAGTGAATGGGGATTCTCCGGAAATAACATCCAAAAGGGTGCCATTCGAACACCTGACGCCGATTTTCCCGGATAAGAGGATAACGCTCGAGACGACGCCAAGAGAATTATCAACGCGCCTTATCGACCTTATCGCCCCGATTGGTATGGGGCAGCGCGGCATGATAGTATCTCCGCCAAAAGCCGGTAAGACGATTCTCCTGAAGAAGATAGCCAATGCCATTACGGCGAATTTCCCTGAAATGGAGCTGATAGTGCTGCTTGTGGATGAACGTCCCGAAGAAGTTACAGACATGCAGCGTTCTATAAAAGGAGAAGTCATTTATTCCACTTTCGACAAATTGCCCGAACATCATATCAAGGTTGCCGAAATGGTGCTTGAAAGGGCACAGAGGCTTGTTGAGCAGAAAAAGAACGTCGCCATACTACTTGACAGCATAACAAGGCTTTCGAGGGCATACAACCTGACTATCCCTCCCACGGGAAGGACGCTGTCCGGAGGTCTCGACCCGGGAGCTCTCCATATGCCAAAGAGGTTTTTCGGTTCAGCGAGGAACATCGAATTTGGCGGGAGCCTCACAATAATCGCAACTGCTCTGATAGAGACCGGAAGCAAGATGGATGACGTCATTTTCGAAGAATTCAAGGGCACGGGAAACATGGAGATCCATCTTGACAGGAAACTATCCGAGAAAAGGATCTTTCCGGCAATCGATATCAACAAATCGGGCACGAGGAGAGAAGAGCTCCTTCTAAGTCAGAAGGAACTCGAGGCCATATGGGCCATCCGCAAAGCAATGAGCAACATAGGCACGGCTGAAGTCACCGAAATGCTTATAAACCGTTTGACACAGACAAAGACGAATGAAGATTTCGTGAACGGCATCAATGTAGCGTTCCTTGAGAAAAACTACGGCAGTTGACTTTTAGAATGGTTATCTGCTAAAATAAGAAGGCATTTTTCAGGGCGGCGGCGTAGCTCAGTTGGCAAGAGCATTCGGTTCATACCCGAAGTGTCGTTGGTTCAACTCCAACCGCCGCTACCAATTTAATGACGGGGCCCATTGGTCAAGCGGTTAAGACACCGCCCTTTCACGGCGGTAACAGGGGTTCGAGTCCCCTATGGGTCACCATTGATAGTCAGTCAGTCATAACAGTTATCATGGGCGCTTAGCTCAGCTGGGGGAGCACCTGCCTTACAAGCAGGGGGTCACAGGTTCGAGCCCTGTAGTGCCCACCAGGTAAAACCCTTTAGAAACCGCCTAAATCAGGCGGTTTTCTTTTGCTATACAATTTGAGTTTTGAGCAAGGCTGCAACTTATCATTAACTTATCAGCTATTTGGCACTGTCAATAGATTTTAAATGTTACCCCAATGCACTTTAATTATCGTCATAAAGGTGCAGGATCAAGGGTCAAGGGTCAAGTCCTAATTTGCCGATATATTGTACAAAATTTTGAGAAAGGGACAAATAAATGGTGTTTTTCTGAATTATGCACCCCCAATTATGGGAAAAACGCTGTTTCAAGCCAAAATTCAGTCCCTTAGTCAAAAATTTGTACAATAAAGTTGGGTTTTTTATGAAAGAGTACTTAAGCCACTTATCAGCTGCCATATTGTGGAATATTCCGCATCATATCGACAGCATCATCGGCTTTAAAATCGCAGACATCGACTCGACCAATATCACTATCTCCGAGCACGAGCAAAAGCTAAGGAGATTTCAATGATTTAAATATTATTTGACACTTTCGGAATGATGCAGTAGAATTATACAAATCATTTTGGCGCGCACCAGTTGGAAACGATATTCTATTCCTTTCCGGAAGGGGGAAACGACCATGGCATACTACTACAAGGAACCTTCAAGGACCTTCAGCGAATATATTCTCATTCCAAATCTTACTACTAAGGAATGCACTCCTGAAAATGTCAGCCTCAATACACCGGCAGTAAGATTCAAAGCGGGTGGAAGACCGGCGTTATCTCTCAACATACCGTTTTCCTCGGCTATCATGCAATCGGTGTCGGATGCGGGCATGGCCACGGCGCTGGCGAAGTGCGGCGGCGTTTCATTTGTCTATACGTCGCAGTCTATCGCGGATCAGGTCGATATGGTCACAAGAGTTAAAAAATACAAGGCGGGATTCGTCGTCAGCGATTCGAACCTGAAACCGGAGGATACTTTAAGGGACCTTATCAGACTGAAAGAAAAGACAGGTCATTCGACTGTTGCCATAACCGACGACGGGACATCGAACGGCAGATTGCTCGGGCTTGTGACCAGCAGGGATTATAGGTTGAGCCGCACGGCGCTTGATACGAAGCTGAAGGAGTTTATGACCCCCTTCGATTCGCTCATTTACGGCAAGGAAGGTATCGGCCTTAACGAGGCAAACGACATGATCTGGAGCCACAAATTGAACTGCCTTCCTATAGTCGATTTTAACCAGCGGCTCGTATATATGGTGTTCCGCAAAGACTACGACTCACATAAGGAAAATCCTTATGAGCTGTTGGACGCCGAAAAGAGGTTGATAGTAGGCGCAGGTATAAATACCAGGGACTACAGGGAGCGGGTACCGGCGTTGGTCGAAGCCGGAGCGGATGTTTTATGTGTCGACTCCTCCGATGGATATACCGAGTGGCAGCGTGAGACCATTGAGTATATAAAGATGGAATTTGGCGCAAAGGTCAAGGTAGGGGGCGGCAATATAGTGGATGGCGAAGGATTCCGATATCTTGCCGAGGCTGGCGCCGACTTCATCAAAGTGGGTATCGGCGGCGGTTCGATATGTATTACAAGAGAACAGAAAGGCATAGGCCGCGGACAGGCGACGGCAGTCATCGAAGTCGCGGAGGCGCGCGACGAATACTTCAAAAAACACGGTGAATATATCCCGATATGTTCCGACGGTGGCATAGTCCATGATTATCATGTCGTCCTCGCACTCGCCATGGGCGCTGACTTTGTGATGATGGGCCGGTATTTCGCGAGATTCGACGAGAGCCCTACCAAGAAGCTAAAGCTTGGGAACAATTATGTTAAGGAATATTGGGGGGAGGGTTCGAACCGGGCCCGTAACTGGCAGAGATACGATGTAGGCGGCGAAGAGATCCTCACCTTCGAAGAAGGCGTGGATTCATATGTTCCGTATGCAGGAAAACTCAAAGATAATCTGGACGTCACAATATACAAGATCAAATCCACCATGTGCAACTGCGGTTCGAAGAATCTTGAGGAATTGCGCGGCAAGGCGCGGATCGCACTCGTTTCATCCACAAGTATCATTGAAGGCGGAGCGCACGACGTCATCCTGAAAGATAAGACGGTGATAAGCGAATAATATTATAACTCGGGTTTGAGTACCAGTGCGCCGAACGGCGGTATGGTCAGCTGAAGTGAATAAGGTTTGCCATGAAAAGGTACGTTTTCTGCCTGTACGCCGCCGCAGTTCCCGATGTTGCTTCCTCCATAATCAGCGGAGTCGCTGTTCAGGATTTCCCTATAATATGCGTATAGCGGAGCTCCTATCCTGTATCCGGTGTGGCAGACGGGCGTGAAATTATATACCAGTATGAGCACATCGCCATTATCGCATGTCTTTCGCACAAAAGAAACGATGCTGTGGTCTGAATCTCCGCAGTCTATCCATTCAAACCCCTCGCAGCTGAAGTCGGCCGTATGGAGCGCCCTTTCCGTCTTGTAAAGATTATTGAGATCCATCACATATTTCTGTAGCTTCATATGCATTTCGTACCCGAGCAGATGCCAATCAAGGCTTTGCATGTAATTCCATTCATTGAACTGCCCGAATTCGTTCCCCATAAAAAGCAGTTTTTTCCCCGGGTGGCCGTACAAATAACCGTAGCATGTCCTCAACCCCGCGAACCTAAGTCCTGTATCGCCGGGCATTTTATTGATCATAGAGCTTTTACCGTGCACCACCTCATCGTGTGATAACACGAGTATGAAATTTTCAGAAAAAGTATACATGAGGGAGAATGTGATGCGATCATGGTGATATTTTCGGTATATAGGATCCATGGCGGCGTATCTCAGAAAATCGTTCATCCATCCCATATTCCATTTATGAGAGAAGCCCAGGCCGCCTGAATATGGCGGTTTTGTCACGAGCGCCCAGGAAGTTGACTCTTCGGCGATCATCATTACTCCGGGGAAATATTTGTACACAGTGAAGTTGAGCTGCTGCATAAATGTTATGGCATCGACATTCTCTTTCCCGCCCCATCTGTTAGGTACCCATTCACCGCCTTTTTTGCCGTAGTCAAGATAAAGCATCGAAGCGACGGCGTCCACCCTCAAGCCGTCAATGTGGTATTTGTCAAACCAGAATAGCGCATTTGCGATAAGGAAATTCCTGACCTCGTTCCTTCCGAAGTTAAAGATATGCGTCCCCCAGTCGGGGTGTTCGCCTTGACGTCTGTCAACATGTTCATAAAGCGCCGTCCCGTCGAAACGTGCGAGACCGTGACCGTCTTTCGGGAAATGGGCCGGAGCCCAGTCCATTATGACGCCTATCCCCCTGCGGTGGCAGCAGTCCACAAAATACATGAAATCTTCGGGTCTTCCGTATCTGCTGGTCAGAGAATAATATCCTGTTGTCTGGTAGCCCCATGATCCATCGAACGGATGCTCGGTCACAGGCATCAGCTCTATATGTGTGAAGCCCATTGCGCTTACGTATTCCACCAGTCTGTCGGCCAATTCGATATATGTCAGGAACCTGCCGCCTTCTTCAGGCACCCTTGCCCAGGAACCGAAATGCACCTCGTAAATGGAAACAGGTTTGTTCATGTTGTCACAATCGCATCTTTTTTTCATCCATTCATCATCGCCCCACTTGTAGCCGTCGATATCATATGTCAAAGATGCTGTGCCGGGGCGCAATTCGGAATAGAACGCGAAAGGGTCGGATTTGATGTACAATTCTCCGGAAGGGGTTTTTATCTCATATTTATATATTGAATTTCTTGCCAACTCGGGTATGAACAGTTCCCAAACCCCGGAACTGTTGAGCATACGCATTTGATGTGTCCTTCCGTCCCATGCGTTGAAGTCGCCGACGACGCTCACCCTTTTTGCACACGGGGCCCATACGGCGAAACTTGTGCCTTCCACGCCGTTCAGTGTGATAAAATGCGAACCGAGTTTATCATATATCCGGTGATGGTTGCCTTCGCCATAAAGGTGGGTATCGTAATCGCTGACCGATGACGGGAAGCTGAAGGTCCTTACCGTGATATCTTCTTCATTAATCATATCCGTCATAGTATAACTCGGCGCTGCTTTTTATAAACAGCGATTTACGGACACGGACAGTGATT
>CAYWGM010000017.1:0-32725 GCA_964457875.1 uncultured Eubacteriales bacterium
AGTTCGTGAATATATTTTAATATGTATTTGGCGTGCCTTTTTGGCATGGTTTAAGAAGTGGCTTGAGACCTGAAGATGCGGGATAAGTTGAACGTGTTTAATAAATGGAAAACCTTATTGCTTGCCGCGATAGCGATGGTCCTGTCTGTCATTGTATTTGCCGGCGTCTTCAACAAGATTCATATGGATACGTTATCAAAAAAGGACGCTGACGCCAAGAAGATAAAATACACCATTTTCATCGAGGTGGAAGACAAAAGGCTATATCTGCTGCAGGGCGGGGAATGCGTCAAGAGTTACCCCGTATCGACCGGAAAGCCCGGAAGTCCATCGCCCATCGGCTTCTGGAAGATAATAAACAAAGGCGATTGGGGGGAGGGTTTCGGCGGCAGCTGGATGGGGTTGAATGTGCCTTGGGGGAAGTTCGGCATACACGGCACGCTCAATCCCGGATCTATCGGCTGGGGTGCAAGCCATGGCTGTATCAGGATGTACAGCCGCGATGCCGCTGAGCTTTACAGGACTGTTCCGGTCGGAACGCCGGTAGTGATCGTGAACGGATCTTTCGGACCTTTCGGCAGGGGCTTCCGGGTGATCGACGTGGGCGACAGGGGCGCCGATGTTGCCGCAGTGCAGAAGAGGCTCAAGGAACTCGGTTTTTACCATGGTTCCGTCGACGGCATATACCAGGACGGTACGAAGCGCGCCCTGCATCAGTTCCAGAAAGCGTGCGGCCTGCCCGTCAAGAACCAGATCACGAGGAAAGATATGCATTCCATGGGCTTTTGGGAATTTGAATGACTTGAAATTCAATTTGGTGTAAAAGCCTTGAATCATATAGCAAGGTGTGCAAATATTTGAATAATGTGTGATTTATTTGGTATAATATGCTGTTTTAGAGCTAAAATTGTCCAATTTCTTATTTAATGTGCAGTTTATATGGTATTATTTTACATTATTTTATGCATTACTTCAAATTTTGAACAGACGACTGTGAAAAATTCTGAAGTGACGATTTTTTACACTCAGTTGATGAACTAATGATGCAGGATATTATGCGGAACTGCGCGTGCTGGAAAATCGCTTCTATCGATAATTATTTTATGTTAAACTAAAAGAAACCTAAATAAAGATACATAAGAGGCATACCAATGATACCGTTACCGGTTCATGTGAATGACAGGGTGATTGCTATCAAGGGCGACAACGGCGAAATCGACAGATTCATCGAAGAATACAAACCTTTTATTGCTGCTTGTACTGAAAGGACCTCGGGGCATTATGTCCGTTATGGGGTTGATGATGAGCTCAGTATCGCATTGTCGGCATTTCTCGAAGCAATCAACTACTATGACCGCGGACGCGGCAGTTTCCTTTCTTTCGCCCAGGGAGTCATCAGGCGCAGGCTTATAGACTATTTCCGCAAAGAAAGCAGATTCAACACAGTCGTGCCGCCGTCAGGCCGATCGGCAGAGACCGGATCCGGATCCGGCTCAAGCCTTGATTCAGATACCGGGGGCGACGGCCGGGACGGCGGGGTCGATCCGATGGATGAGGCCTCAAGACAGAAATACTTTGAAGATGAAGTGAGCGAATACCGGCGGCTGGAGATAGCGCAGTTAAAAAAAGAGCTTTCGGACTGGGGTATAAGCTTTGACGATCTGGCGCGGGTATCGCCCAAGCATGACCGCACGCGAAAAGCCTGCCGCGAGATGGTCGGGTATCTGATGTTCCGGCAGGATCTCCTTTTGTCCGTCAGGGACAAAAAGCAGCTTCCTGTTGCAGAATTGGCGCAGCAATTGAATGTACCCCGAAAAATTATCGAGCGCACACGAAAATATATTATAGCAATGATAATTATCAGGACAGGCGATTACCAGTATATAAGCGAGTATATTAGATAAAGCAGGGGTTGGTGTTAAAATGAGGGCAATAATTACAGAAGTAAGCAAAAGATATGCGATAGCGCTTGGTACGAGCGGCGAATTCGTTAGAATGCGCAATAACGGCAAGTATCGCGTCGGGTATGAATATGAGATAAATATGGCGGACGTCGGCATGGCAGCAAACGTTCGTATAACGGCTGGCGCCGGCGTGACAACAGATGCACCGGGCAAGCGCGGGTACAGGTTCGGCGGCAGGATACGCGTAGCCGCTGTGGCAGCGATGAGCGTCTTCATTGTGAGCTTTTGCCTTGGAGTATATGGTTACGTGACCCCGTACAGTTATGTAAACCTCGATATCAATCCCAGCGTGGAAATCTCGATGAACATTTATAACAGGGTCATCAAAGTAAAGGGTTTGAATGATGACGGCTGGAAGATAATCGGCGCAGGTTCGTTCATAAACAGGAACATTACGGAGACGGTGGATGAATTATTGGATAATGCCGTAGCTGAAGGTTATATAGTCGATACGAAGAGTGACAACACTGTTGTGTTGACGGTCTCAGGCAATAATTCCGAAAAGATGAAACAGCTTAAAGAGAAAATCGAAAAAGACGCTAATGAAGAGCTTGATAATTCGAAGGTCAAGGCCGATGTCTTTGTTGATAACGCATCTGTACAGAGGCGCGACGACGCATGGGACATGGGCATATCACCCGGCAAGCTGAACCTGATCGACAGGCTTGTGGAGCTCGATCCTACGCAAAAGGAAGCTGAACTGAAGGATAAGAGCGTCAAAGATATAATGAAATCGATCAAGCAAATCCGCAAAGACAGGAATCTGCAAAACAGGGAAGGCAGCGATAAGGACACAAACGGGCAAGAAGATAAAGGCAAAGGCAATGATGACGGCAAAGGCAATGATGACGGCAAGGGCAATGGAAATGGCAATGGTAAGGGCTGAGACAGCGACGGCGTTGGCGATGACGGCAGCGATGACGGCGACGATGACGGCGACGACGGCGAAAATGATACAGGAAATGCTGAAAATGATTGAAAGTAGGATATTATGTAAATAAAAAAATATTTCCAACAGCTTAAAGCGACAGAATTCGGAACCCCCGTTGCATAAAATCTTATTGCTTGAGGCGTACAAAAGCAGAGATTTATGAAATCGGGGGTTCAAATGATAAAAGCAGACATAACATTTATTAAATCCTTTAATTTAAAGGCTGTAAGAGCTGTAAAACCTTTTCTCATTTCTATGCTCGACCGTGAAAAACTGATCTATCTGATCGCCTCCTTCCTGCTTGGGCGGGCGGCCCTGCCGGGCGGCTTCATGCCATTCGGGCTGCCGCTTTATATCGCAGTATTATCAAAAAGCCGAAGAATCAAGGCAATAGCAGTAATTTCGATGCTGGCGGGAATATTGACCACGGGAAACATCGGGATGCTTATGTTGACAGCCGGAAGCATACCGGTTTACAGCTTTATTGCGTATTTATCAGAAAAGGCTGGCTTGCCTGCTGCCGGCCGGGTGAATCTGCCTCTGCAATTGTTGATGGTTTTTATGTCTTCCGCGATTATCGGCATCATACCTGTTATTACCGGTGGTTTTCTTCTATATGATTTTCTTAAGGCAATGCTGCAGAGTATAATAATTGTCGCTATAACGCCGGTCTTAAAGAATGCCGTGCAATTTTTTGCCGATGTCAGAGTCCGGTATGAGGGCCGGATGGGTCAGGCGGGTCAGACCGGTCAAGCGGGTCTGACCGGTCAAGCCGGTCAGACTGAGAAATTCATTGCTGCTTCGGTTGTCGCCATTGCAGCGCTGTCTGTATTTTCGGGGATCGGAATATTCGGTTTTCAAGTGCGCAATATTCTGTATATCATGATAATACTTATTTCCGGATTTTCCGCGGGACCTGGCGCCGGCGCGGCCGCAGGCGTAACGGCCGGTTTCATGTTGAGTGCGCCGTCGGAATTCCTACCCGATTTTTCGACAGGGGCATATGCATTCTGCGGTTTTTTGTCAGGATTCATGCGTAAACTCGGCAAAGGCGGATCCGGTCTCGGATTCGTGCTTGGCAACACATTTCTGACACTTGCCTTCACAGGCTCTCTCGAAGCCATCATCTACCTGAAGGAGATCATTGTCGCGATAGTCCTGTTTTTATGCATCCCGTCACGATTCCTGACTCCATTCACTATGATCATGAGCGACGCCATGATTATTGGCGACACTGGCGCAGCCGGCGGCGGATTAAGGGAACCGGCCCGCAAGATGCAGGATCTTTCCAGATTATATAAGAAGATATCGGGGATATTCGAATCCCTTTCTGCGGAAACGCCTCCGCCGCGCAAGAAAGAGCTTTGGAACCTTTTCAACGGCATAAACGAAAAGGCGTGTTCGGGATGCAGTCTGGCGAGGCATTGTTGGGAAGCCAATTTCTGCAGTACCTACAATGTTGTTATGGCGATGATAAACAAGCTGGAAAAGCATGGAAGGATAGACAGATCCGATATACCCGGCTTCTTCGGATCCCGGTGCGAAAGGATCAGGGACTTTACTTCCGCGGTTAATTCCTCATATGAGATTTTAAAAGCAGGCGTCATGCGCGAGGAGAAAACAAGTGACAATATGAGGCTTGTATCGCGGCAGTTCGACTGGCTGTCGAGGATAGCGGGACATGCCGCCGGGGAAGCCGGATCGGGGAGTGTAAGGTCGGCTGAGCTTGAACGCAAAATAAAAGCACAGCTTGATTCCCGCAGGATCGGGTATAAAGGGGTCTATGTCTTCACTGGCGGAGAAGCCTCCAGTAATGGCCGCTGCGGCAAGGGCTGCAGGATTGTGATAGAGCATCGGGGGTGCGACGGCAGCCGCCCCGTATGTGATGGGCGGGTGTGTTCTATGATCTCTTCCTGCATTGGCAAAAGGATGGAACGGGTAGAGGGGGCCTGCCGGGATAATACGGATCTGGGCCTCAGCGGTGATGCCGCGCCGGATTGCCTGTGCAGGACGGAATTTACGGAGGAAGAGCCTTTAAAAGCCATAGTAGGTGTTTCAAGGACAGTCAAGGGCGACAAACAGGATAATATTTCGGGGGATTCTTATGCGTTTTACAAAATCGACGGAGGCAGGCAGGTAATCGCCATAAGCGACGGCATGGGGAGCGGCCGGGAAGCGGCGGCGCAGAGCGGTTCGGCATTGGATCTTCTCCAGGAACTCACGCAATCCGGATTTGATCTCGATTCTTCGACGGATCTTATCAATACCATGCTGTTCATGACGGGAAGAAATGATAGTTTTGCAACACTTGACGTCGCCGTGATCGATCTTTACGGCGGTGAAGTTGAGTTTACCAAGATCGGCGCAGCTCCTACGTTTATTGCAAGAAAGGGGGGCACGGTCGAACTGATCAGGTCCGCATCCCTTCCGGCAGGCATAATGCCTGAAATCGAAACCGAGCTCGTGCATAAATTCGTATCGGACGGCGATGCGATAATGCTTTTGAGCGATGGCGTGATGGACGCCTTAAAAGACGGTAATGATGACGGAGACAGGATTCTTTACAAGCTGCTGGAACAATCTCCGCTCAATAATCCACAGGCCCTTGCCGATTTTATAATAGGTAAGGCAAAAGAGAACGCTGTTGCTTGCGGCGCTCCGGTCCAGGATGACATGACCGTGGTTGCGGCGAGGATCTGGAGCAGGGCATGAGGATAGAACGTTCGGATGCAAATATTTGCGGATTTTATGGTCAGACTATATACTATGTTCAACCGTAATAACCACACGCTCCTGAAAGAGGCGCAGGATATCATCGATAAATGCATCAGGGAAAGCTGCGATAATCACGACAGCAAGAGCGGACTCCTGCTTATCATAGGTATAGTGCTTACCGTATCGGCATTGGTAGTCATCATATTCAAATATGTTATAATATTTTCATATTGAGCGAGGCGAGATTTATTTGATTGATATTATTGACATTATTGATGTTATTGGGCTGTCAAAAAAATATGGTGGCGCCGCTGTTCTCGACAATCTGAATTTTAAGATCCGCAAAGGCGAGATATTCGGGCTTGTCGGCCCCAATGGCGCCGGTAAATCGACATTTATTTCAATATTGACTTCAGTAATAAAGCCCACCTCCGGCGACATAATTATCAATGGGTACAGTATCAGGCAGTACGCCGGCAAGGTAAAGAAGAGCATAGGCTATGTCCCTCAGGAAATAGCCCTGTACCCCGGCCTTACCGGATTGGACAATCTGAGGTTCTGGGCGGGCGTCTACGGGTTGGGCGGCCGGTTGAAGAAAGACAGAATGGATGAGGCGCTTTCCATTGCAGGATTGGCGGAAAAGGCCTGCGAAAGGGTCGACAGGTATTCAGGAGGCATGAAGAGGCGTCTGAACATTGCGGTGGCCCTGCTCCATCATCCGGAGATACTTGTGATGGACGAACCCATGGTAGGCGTTGATATGCAGTCACGGATGTATATCCTCGACGCGATAAAGGAATTGAAGGAATCCGGGCGAACCATCATATTTGCAAGCCATTATGCCGATGAAATGAAGAAGCTGTGCGACAGGATCGCAGTGCTCGACAGGGGCGCCGTCAGGGCTATCGGGACGCTGAGCCAGTTGCGGAGGCAGACAGGCCGGGAGGACATTGAGGAAATAATAATGGAAATAATAGGTCGAAATCCTTTGCCTGATAAGGTTGGAGGTTAGTTTGAAAAAAAAGACTCTGTTTACAATTTTGGCGGCTGTCCTTGTGCTGGCGGCAGTCGTTGCATCGATCGCCGTTTTATCTCCCAGGTCTGCGAAGGACCGCTATCTGGAGGTCGAAGCAAAAAACTCCAGGAAGTACATAGAACAGATGAAAAAGGACTGGCAGCGATTTTATGATTTCCAACTTCCATATCTGAGCGGAAGCTATAAGAAAAGAATGGAAATTCAAGGCAATTCAGACGCATTGCCTGATATTATAAATAAATGCAAACTTATCATAAATACAGAGAACAACTATGAGA
This sequence comes from uncultured Eubacteriales bacterium, assembly GCA_964457875.1. Classification (GTDB taxonomy): domain Bacteria; phylum Bacillota; class Clostridia; order Acetivibrionales; family CAYWGM01; genus CAYWGM01. The sequence continues at coordinate 6,925 of CAYWGM010000017.1, forward strand.
AAAAACAGAGCGTGACTGCGCTGTCATTGCTCATACGGAGCACTCCGCTTTTTGACGTCAATGCCGTTACCAGCGAAAGGATCGCATATCTTTCCGTCCCTTTGCTGCTGCCTGACAGATACCTTTCGGTCGGCCTTGATAATGCCGACGAAGTCTATGATAAATTCGGCTTTGTCGTCAGGCCTTCAGGGTTTGTGATACTGCCGGATATAGCCGCAGCCGTCAGCCCTGATTGGGAAGGGTTGGGCGATACAATCGCAGCCTACGGCGATCTGATCAAAAGCCAAATTAAAAACGAAGACGTTAGGTATGGCGGCAATGTGCAAGTCTCGTCGCCCGCATCAGCGGAAGTAAAAAGATGGGGAAGGGAAATAATCGTAACACTTGAAAAGACCAGGGCGCAGGACCTGTTCGAAAAACTGGCGGCGAGGGCGGCCGGCGACGACGCGTTGATCCGGCTGGTTTTCAGGAATCTTGAGAATGTCGCATCTCTTTTTGCCGATTACGGATATTTCAATTCGCTCTTGCTGCTTAATGAATATGGCTATATAAAACTGTCTCCTGAAATACAGAATGTCATATCTTTTCTGGCCTCGGCAGGCAGTCCGGGCTTCATGGACGCCGCCGCGGAATTTGTCACGCGGAACAGCGGGCGATCCGGCGGGAAGTTTGCCGTATCCGGAGCCTGCATCATGAAGATCGCGGTTGATAATGGCGGAAATATCATTGACAGGGAATTTGAGCTGCCGCTTATTGATGAATCAAAAGACGAGGGGTTTACCATAAAGGTTCATAGCAGATACTCGTTCCATACGGTGGAGATAATCAGGTCTAAGGCCGGCGGCGGCAGCATCACAAGCAGGTATGGCGCCGAACCGTCGCTTCCAGGGAAAGGGACGGATGCTGACGGGATCGAAGGCATCAGGATTTTTGCTCAAACACAAGAAAACGGAGCGGTGGTTGATTCTGCCGAAACTGTCATCAATATTTCGGAACGGAAGAACGATAAGCAGAAGACGCTAAACAGGGATGTCTCGATCGATATCATGCTTAACGCACAGAAGTACAACCTGAAGATTGCCGAGGAGACCAAGTTCGGATGGCAATTCGATATGCCGCAGATCGATCGGTCTAAGACAATCGATCTGAACACCCTGACCGAAGATGGAAAGGATAAGCTAATGACGGATATCTTAGCCTCATTCGGATCTTTTTACTTTAAAAATAAAGAGATATTCGACGCCTTTCTCGGAGTCGGCAAATAGGACGGCAAACAGGAAAAGGTATGATCAGGATATTTGTATTGCTGTTGAATGATATCAAGCTGTTTTTTACTGATTGGAAGGCGGTGGTGTTGCTGATAATATTGCCGGTCTTTGCTATCGGCTTCTTTTCCTATGCCCTTGCGCCCTATATCAACAGCAGCAATTTTATCGAACCGTTTGATATCGCAATAGTGGACATGGAGGATACCGCGCAGTCCCGGATGATTATAGGCCAGCTTGAACAGATATCAGTGTTCCGCCGGATAATTAAAGAGGATTATGACGGCGCCGTCGATCTCATAAAAAACGATAAGGTCGGTTCGGCATTAGTGATACCTGAAGAATTTACCTTAAGCGTCTCCGAAGGGCGTAACAAGCCTGTCACCGTCATAGGTAACAAGAAAAAGCCGATCCAGTCGTACATAGTGAAGAATCTGATGTTGAGCGCCGCCAATCTTATATCTGCCGGGCAGAGCGCAATTGCGGCAATTTACCATTTCAACCGGGAGGCAGGGGCGAAAGGCAGTGAGTTGAACGCGCAATATGCTGATTCCACTTCTAAGATAATGCTTCAGACGCTTGCAAGAAACGAGGTCTTCACGCAGGCCGACGCCGGCGGGAGTTATGATCTTACGCCTGCCGAATACTATACCGCGGGCCTTATAGCCATCTTTCTGATGCTAGCCGGCATGCCCGGGATGAAGATGCTCGTGACTGAGAGGACGATGGGCATGACCTTGAGGCTGAAGGCGTCGCCGGTAAGGATGTGGCAGGTCATCCTTTCCAAATTCCTTGTATCGATGATTCTGTCGTTGGTCCAGTTCGGTGCGATAATCATAATGACATCGGCGGTCTTTAAGAATTATTGGGGAGCGCCCCCGTACAGAATTCTCATGCTATTTGGAGGCATACTGTTTGCCGTGTCGGCATGGTCGGTTTTCGTATCGTCCATTTCAAGGACGCCTGCGACTGCTGATGCCGTAGGATATCTGGGGATACTGCTCATGGCCGTCGTCGGCGGCAGTATATATCCGCTCCCGCTGATGCCGGGATTCATTAGGAGCATCAGTGTTGTGACCATCAACCGGTGGGCGATGGAGGGCTTTATGCAGCTTTTCTCAGGCGAAAGCGCAATAGGCGCCGTACCCGGGTTTTTCCCCCTCGTAGTTATTGGAGTGATCCTGCTGGCGTGCGCACTGATACGTATGAGGTATATGGCGGTAAAATGAAGAAGTTTTTGATGATAACTTTATACAAATTGAAACTGATGCTGGCGGACAGGCTTTTCTTTTCGGCGATGGTCATCATCCCGCTTTTCATCATGGTCGCGACGGGGTATGCGCTGCGCAGCGAGAAATATGGTATTGTCCCCGTCGCCTTTGTTGATGGCGACCACAGCGCATACTCCAGATTGGTGATTGCGAGGACGGGCCAAACCGAGGGCCTGAAGATATTCGACGCCGGTGCGTCCACTGCGGCCGGTATGCTGGAAAATAAACAGGTCGAGGCGGTATTCTCCATCAGGGAAGGATTCATGCAAAATATTGAAACCGGGCAGAATGAAGGATTGATTGATATAATAAAATCGCCTTCGTCTTTTTCCACTGATTATGTGAGGGAAGTCGTGGCCGGTCAGGTGATGCGGCTTATAGCAGATCATACTGCGGCGAACTGGGTCGCCGACCGGTATGAGAAACTTGGCAAACCTGCCGGCGCCGGCCTCAAAGACGAGGTGATCCGGTATACTGATTCGCTCTGGGAACCGGAGCCGTTAATGACTGTCGATTATAGGGAATTGGGTGACGGAGGCGCTATTGAGGCGGGAATAATGCCTGTTCCGGCTGCTACGGCAGCATCGGCGGGGCTTATTGTGGCATTTCTTATGTTCTACGTCCTGTTCAGCAGCGGCTGGCTCGTCGAGGAAAGGGTGAACGGGACACTTAAGAGGCTGGTCGCCGGTCCCGGGGCTCTTGGGTATTCATTTGCAGGCAGCGTCGGGGCGTTGATGGTATCCGGGGCGATGCAGCTCGCCCTTTTTGCTGTTATAGACAGGGTCGCATTCGGTGTGCGGCTCTTTCCGGGGCCATATTCCTATCTCGTACTGATGGCGTATCTTTTGGCGGTAATATCTATAAGCATGCTGCTGTCATCGGTCCTGAGGACGCCGTCGCAATTGCAGGCGGGCGCACCGGCGATTGCTCTGGCCACAGGTTTTGCCGGAGGATGTTTCTGGAACTTCGTCGAGATGCCTTCCGATATTATCGTGTTATCCCTTGCAACGCCCCAGGGGTGGGCCATGAAGGCAATCAACGCTCTGCTTGCGGATACCGAAGGGATCGGCCTTGTATTACCTTCTCTGTTGGTACTTTTTACTATTTCATTGATTTTGCTGCCTTTAAGTTATATTATTATTAAAGCTTATGTAACGAGGTAGGGTGGCGCTCTCAGATGAACATACCGGATCTGCTGCTTTTTACAAGGGCTTTTTTTAAACGGATCAATGACAGAAAACTGTTGTTGATTGCCGGTATGTTTTTAGTCGGGCTGATCGATATAACATTCCCTTTCGTACTGGATAATTTTAGCCTGCTATTTCTCGCAAAGGCCGGAACTGCAATCATATACAACATCATGATACTTATTGCGGTCTCCTTCGCGCTTGGTCTCATCGACACAGTGTTCTTTGCTCTGCCTCTTTTCGACCTGTTCAGGATCTTCAAAAAGGACGGCGACCACGGCCCACATTCGCTTACAAAATTAATGAAGATATATATAGTCGCCCATATTCCGCTGTTGCCGGCCAATGCGCTTATTTACCTGGCGGCGGCCAATGCAGGGGCAAGTCCTGCGCCCGATTCGCTCAATATCTACATCATAGCGTATGTCGGTCTTGCGGCGATAATCTGGTTCAGTGCCATAATAGCAAGAGGTGTGAACACCATTTATTCTTTTGCGCCGCTTTTCCGCAGGCTTGTTTTTATTGTGGCCTTCATATGGAACTTCCTGCTTGGGAGCGGTCTCGAATATCTGATTTCCAACTGGGTGTGGAAGGTGTTCAGGTGATGGGTTATACATCCGCATTTACCATAGTGTTGCCCTTGAAATAAAATATACGTATTGTTACAATTTATTCATGATTTATTAATAATATTTTTCAATAATATACAATGTGCACTGTTTAGTACAGGGGGGATGACAATGATAGAAATTCAGAATCTGACCAAGCGATACGGTCAGATTGCCGCGGTGAAAAATCTGAATTTTACCGTGCAAAAAGGTGAGGTCTTAGGCTTCCTCGGACCCAATGGGGCCGGGAAAAGTACTACGATGAACATCATCACAGGTTACTTGCCTTCAAGCGAAGGTACTGTCAAGGTTTGCGGTTATGATATACTCGAAAGCCCTAAAGAGGTCAAAAAAAGAATCGGCTATCTGCCGGAGCATCCGCCGTTATTCTTTGACATGACGGTAATCGATTATCTCAATTTCGTGGGAGATCTCAAACGCATAGACAAAAAACATAAGAAAAGTCAGATTGCAGATATTATGGAATTGGCCAGGATAACCGATATGCGCAACAGGTTGATAAAAAACCTGTCCAAAGGCTACAAGCAGAGGGTGGGATTGGCCCAGTCGCTGATCGGTAATCCGGAGGTTCTTGTGCTAGACGAGCCTACTATCGGTCTGGATCCCAAACAGATAATCGAGATGAGACGGCTGATAAAAGCGCTCGGCAAGGAGCACACGCTGATTTTGAGTTCTCATATCCTGCCTGAAATAAGCGCAACCTGCGACAGGGTCGTTATCATCAATAAAGGGCAGATTGCTGCGATAGATACAGCCGACAACCTCTCCAGGAACCTTGGAAATGCATCTAAGCTTTCAGTTACCGTTGCAGGCCCCAAAGCTTCCGTCCTCAGTCATATCAAAGAGCTGTACGGTATCAAATATGTGGAGGCGAATATTGAAAAAGGCAAAGACGTAGTCAGTTATGTGGTGGAATCCGATAAGGAAATCGATGTGCGTCGTCCTTTGTTCTTTGCAATGGCAAAAGCCGGATATCCCATAATCGAGCTTAAGTCGATGGATATGTCGCTTGAGGATATTTTCCTTCAGCTCACGACTCAAGAGAAGGAGGTTGGTTGATCATGGGTGCGATAATCGCAAAAGAGATCAAATCTTATTTCTATTCGCCGGTTGCGTATGTCCTGATAGGCTTTTTCATACTGCTCGCATCTGTATTTTTCTGGCCGAATCTGACCTACCAGTCGGGCGATTTTAACGGTAACCTTTCAACGATGGGATTTATGCTGATATTTATAATACCGATACTGACGATGAGGATACTGGCCGAGGACAGGAAGAACGGGACTGAAGTCCTGCTGATAACTTCACCGGTCAACCTCACCGATATCGTCGTGGGCAAATATCTTGCAACATGTGTCGTATTCCTGATCCTCACCGGTATCACATTGATATATCCCATTATTTTAATGGCATACGGCGGGCAATTGACGGTGCAATTGATCGGAGGATATGCAGGGTTCATCCTTCTGGGCGCATCGTTCATCGCTGTTGGAGTATTTGCCTCTTCTTTAACCGAGAACCAGGTGATTGCGGCCGTGATTTCATTTGTAAGTCTGGTTATTATGTGGGTGGCGGACGGTCTGGCGGGATTGGCAGGAGGGATCGTTGCCAAGGTGCTTGGCTGGGTTTCGCTTCTTTCAAGGTACGATGACTTCAATAGAGGCATTCTCGGCTTGAGTCCTGTAATATACTATCTATCCTTTATCGCGGTGTTTCTGTTTCTTGCGATAAGGGTCATCGAAAAAAGACGCTGGAGTCAGGGGTGATGCGGAATGGATAAGAATAAAAGCAAATTTCAAATTAATAATATTCCTGCTTTTTTTAAAAAGCTTTTGAAAAGCCGCAAAATGAAGTATGGTTCAAATGCCATCATATTGACTATAGCGATCATTGCGCTAGCGGTCGTATTGAATATGGTCGTGGATCTGGCGGATCTGAAGGTGGATCTTACGCCGAATAAGCTGTATTCCATCGAACCTGCCACAGAACAGATCCTCAAGGAGCTTGGTAAGGACGTCTATATATACGGTCTTTTTGACGAGGGGACCGTTTCAGCTGGCGGTGAATACAAAGAAGTGCTGGATATTTTGAATCTGTACGAGAAATATCCGCATATAAAGACTAAGATCGAGGATCCAGACAGGAATCCCGGTTTTATAAAGCAGATCGATCCTGATAATCTGTATAATCTTGAGAAGAACGATTTTTTGGTGAAGTGCGGCAATAAGATGAAGAAATTGTCGTATTACGATCTGTTTAGCACCCAGATGGATCAGCAAAGCTTTGAGATTTACAAGACGGGATCATCGGCGGAGCAGGGATTTACCGGGGCGATCAAGTTCGTTACCTCAGATAAGACCCCGACCGTTTACTTTACGGAAGGTCATAAGGAGTTGTCGCTCAACAGTGATTTCACCAGGCTAAAAGGGTATATCGAAATGAACAATTACGCAGTACAGCCTCTTAACCTCCTGCTCAAGCCTGAAGTCCCGGAAGATGCTGAAGTAGTGGTATTTGCGTCTCCGAAGGAAGACTTGACGGTAAAGGAAAGGGATAAGCTTGCAGCTTACATGAAAAAAGGCGGTAATGTCATATTCTTGTTCGATTCGATGCAAAATGGTCCGGAATTTACCGAGGTCAACAAATTCCTGATGGATTATAATATCGCTATCAACAATGACATGGTAAGGGAAAATGACGAGAGCAGGCATTTGCCCAATGATCCATATTCCCTGATTGTCGATGTCGAAAGCAGCGAAGTGATTCCTGACAATTTTTCCATGTTTCTCAGCGGATCGAGGAGTATCAGGATACTGAAAAACGAGAAGGAATTTGTCAGCGTCATCTCATTGGCGACGTCCAGCGGCGAGAGCGTAGGCGAACAGATAGACAAGACTGCAGGTGAAGATATGCAGGGTCCGCTCGATATTGCGGCCGCTGTAGATTATAAGGGCGGATCCAAGCCCACGAAGCTGCTTGTGATAGGCAACGCGTCATTTATTTCAGATAGCGCCGAGAGCCAGTATGGGCCTTACTACAGAAATGGTATGATCTTTTTCCTCGGTTCGCTTTCATGGATGCAGGGCAGGGCGAATGATACTGTCATAGCGCCGAAAGCATACCAGTCCAATACGCTGGCAATCAATGCGATGCAGGCCACTGTCACAGGTATCGTGGTTGTGGTGGTGCTGCCGTTGCTGATACTCGGATGCGGCACGTATGTTTATCTGAAGAGGAGGCATCTATGAAGTTTTATAAAAACGCTATAGTTCTCATAGCTGTGCTTGCTGTGATAATAGTGGCGTATTTTGTCTTCAGCGCTATTAAAAGCAATACGCCGGAAGATAACAGTACGGATATTGTAAAGATATTTTCCGCATATTCTGACGATATCAACAGACTAAAGATACAGAATAAAAATGGTATTTTTGAATTCAAGCGTATTGAAAGCAATGAAGGGGAAAGCACGGCGGAATCGCCTAAATGGGAGGTGGTTTCTCCTGCCGATCTGAACGTCGATCCCGACATCATTGATAATATTGTGTCAGGCTTGTCGTCAGTCATAGCTGACAAGACCATCGGTGAAATACCTGATGAACATATCGCTGATTATGGTTTCGACAAACCGGATACGGTCAAATACGATCTCAAGAACGGCAATTCGAGGACTTTTGAAATGGGCGGAAAGACTGCGACAGGAGATGCGTATTATTTCAGGGAGGCTGGAAGCAGCACGGTATACACTATCAGTAGTTATACTGCTGAGGATATATTAATCTCGAGACTCTTTCTGAAGGACAAGCAGCTCTTCACATTCGTGGCCGATGATATTATCGGGTTATCAATGGAAAGAAACGGATCAAGCTTTTTCGCAACAGTTAAAGATGGCGATATTTGGAAGATATCCTCGCCAATAGAAGGTAATGGCAATCCTGGCGCTATTCAACAGATGAATGAAGCGATCGCTCAGTCGCAGGCGCTCGAGTATGTCGAGGAAAACGCAGAAGACCTCGGGAAATACGGACTTGAAAAACCTGCGTATGCCTTTGAGATTGAGACTTCAACTAAAAAGACAAAGCTTATATTGGGTAAACATGCTACAAAAGATGTTGATATTTATGCCAAGCTTGAAGGCAGCAACGATATATTCAAGTTGAGTCTCAACGCGTTTACATTCCTGGACAAGCCTCTGAAAGAGATTATCGAGGTCTTTGCGTATATTCCGTATATCGGGGATGTCAGTAAAATCGTGGTCGAAATGGATGGGTACGTTGCGACATGCGATATCGAGGCGGATCCTGATAACAAAGATGATGATAAGTTCTATTTCAACGGCAGGGATGCAACGGCGAAAAATGAAGATGATAAACAGCCGTTCCGTAATTATTACCAGGCATTGATAGGCATAAGATTAAGTGATATTGAATTGGGCGCAAATCCTGCTGGCGATGCTGAGATAACCTTCACTTATTACCTGGAAAAGGATCCTGGCAAGGTGAAGGTGGAATTCATCCCGAAAAATGGGGATTATTATTATATTATGAGGGATGGCAAGTATACCGGCATGATCGTAGCTAAAAAGAAATTCGACGAGCCGGAAAGCGTACGTGATTCATACAAGAAACTGGTTGATTTTCTGGACAGCAATCCGGAATCCGAATAGACCTCATTAATAATAAAGCTCTTTCATAGGATTTAATTAGGAATCCATGAAGGAGCTTTTTTTGTGCTATTCAGACATCAGAACACTATCGTAAGTGCGCTCAGGATCGCAGGCCTTTATTCGGCTTCGGTGATAGGCGCCGGTTTTGCTTCGGGGCAGGAATTGACGAGGTTTTTCACCAGATACGACGAAGGGGGTTTTTATGGGATAATTCTTGCCTCCGTGCTGTTTTCAGTCGTCGGGTATGTTGTCTTAAGTAAAGTGTACGCTAATCGAATTACTGATTTTGACCAATTGGTGTTTCCCATTTCCGGCAGGATCATAGGCCGTATCATCAGAATCTTCGTGACGACTTTCATGCTATGTATATATTGTGCGATGATTGCCGGTATGAGCGCTTATATCGGCAATTTCACCTGTTTATCCGGAAGCGCCGCCATATTTCTGGTAAGCCTGGTTTGCATGGTCGTCATAATGACGGGCATAAAGGGTATAATGGCTATGAGCAGCATAACGTCTCCGCTATTGATACTCGGGATGGCCGTATCGGGTTTTTATATCATTTCAGCGCCGGCGAACGTAGCGGATACCGAAGTTTTTAATTTTTCGGGCATTATTGCAGGATTTGCCGACAACTGGATATTTTCCTCGCTGTTGTATGTGTGTTATAACACATTGTCTTCATTGGTGGTATTGAGCAAACTGCTTCCTTATCTTCATTCGAAAAAAACGGCTGCAGCCGGGGGTATCATCGGCGGAGCGCTGCTCGGTTCGTCGGCTTTCATCGTAAACTACATCCTTTTTTGCTTTAAACCGGAAATCAGCATGGAGTTTCCATTTCCCGGCATCATTGGACTATACAGCAATACCTTAAGGACTGTATATGATGTCGTCCTGCTGATGGCTATGCTCGTTACGGCTGTCATCAACGGCTATTGCGCCTGCGACAGGATTTCACGCTTTTCAGGAATCGGCGGTAATCTGATAGTGCCGTCATTTTGTGCCATTGCCATGCCTTTATGTAGTATAGGTTTTACCAATATAATTTCTGATTTTTATCCTCTTTTTGGTTACGCAGGGTTATTACTAATATCAATGGTCATCTTCCACAATTGCTTTGGCCGAAAAGCCCCTTAATATTGTTTATAGCGGATTATAATGATATACTGATTGAAATAAATCGCGTGATTAATCTAATAATCAGGAGGTAACCACACCGCATGAAATTGAAGGATGTTGTTGCTAAACATGGCAAGGCTCCTGAGAATCTCATCCAGATACTTGTTGAGTACCAGAACGGCAAGGATCGGAAATATATTTCAACTGATGAGGTCAAGTACCTGTCCGGGGAACTGGGCGTATCGGAAAGCGCCATATGCAGCGTTATCACATTTTATACGCTTTTATCCCTGAAACCCAGAGGCAGGCACATTATCCAGGTCTGTACCGATGTGCCGTGTCATGTGAACGGCTCGACCGATATCGTGAAGGAGCTGACCGGATTATTAAAAATTGAATTCGGGCAAACAACGCCCGACGGCATTTTCACGCTGGAGTACACGAGTTGCCTGGGCTGCTGCGACAGGGCTCCGGCGATGCGTATCGGAGAATGTCTGTATACCGGGCTGACGCCGGACAAGATCGCCGGCTTGATAGATGAGTACAGGAGGAAAGGATAAATGCACGAGATGATCCTTACAAAAAGATGCGGCGGGATCGATCCCGGATCAATAGATGAATATATAGCGGCCGACGGCTATAAAGCTCTTGGTAAAGCCCTGAAAATGAAGAGACAAGAAATAATTGATGAGGTCAAAGCTTCGGGTTTGAAAGGCCGGGGAGGAGCGGGCTTCCCGACGGGCATCAAGATGGAAGCCGTTCTGAATGCTTCCGGAAACCCCAAATATGTCGTATGTAACGCGGATGAAGGCGAACCGGGTAATTTCAAGGACAGGTTCCTGATGGAGAAAGACCCTCATCAGCTGCTTGAGGGCATGATAATAAGCGCATTTGCAATTGGAGCTTCGACAGGTTATATCTATGTCAGAGGAGAGTACGACGCTCCGATCGCAATATTGCGCAAGGCCGTGGAGGATGCGAAGGTAAAGGGATTCCTCGGGAAAGACATACGGCGTTCGGGATTTGATTTCGATATCACGGTACAGTCCGGAGCGGGCGCTTATATATGCGGCGAGGAATACGCCCTGATCGAATCGATAGAGGGCAAGCCTGGCAGACCGCGGAACAAACCGCCTTTCCCGACGACGTCGGGTGTTTTTAAAAAGCCTACGATGTTAAATAACGTAGAAACATATTCTAATATTCCTTCAATAATCATGAGCGGCGCAGATAAATTCGTATCGATAGGTACGCCGGGCTCGTCCGGTACGAGGATGGTCAGCCTGAGCGGCAATGTCAACCGGCCGGGAGTGTATGAAGTGCCTTTTGGCATGTCTTTGAGGGACATTGTCTATGATCTGGGTAAGGGCGTGCCCAGTGGCAGGAAGATCAGGATGGTTCAGCTGGGCGGCGCTTCAGGGCCTTGCATACCCGAAAGTATGCTTGATATCAGGTTCGATTACGGAGAACTGGCGGCAAATGGTCTTTCCATAGGTTCAGGCGCCATAATTGTAATAGATGACAGGTTTGAAATTATGGACATCCTTAAGCTGATAACCAAATTCTTCGAGCACGAATCATGCGGTAAGTGCACTCCATGCAGGGAGGGAACCAAACAACTATCGGTGATGATTGATAAGTTTGCGTCGGGAAGCGCCTCGGGTAAAGATTTGGAGAGGCTGGAATCATTGATGGAGACCATGGTACGGACATCCTTGTGCGGATTGGGTCAGGCTGCCCCGACAGCGCTGCTGACGACCCTGAAGTACTTCAGACCGATATATTCAATACCGGATGCGGGTTAAGGAGGGGCATGGCATATGACGGCGGAAACAGTTAAATTAACGATCGACGGAAGGCAGATTGAAGTCGGAAGAGGGACTACTATTTTAAATGCCGCCCGTGGGATCGGAATAGATATACCTACTTTATGCTACCTCGATTTGCATCCTGACCCGATGGGCAAGGCGCCGGCTTCGTGTAGGATATGCGTCGTGGAAGCGGAAGGGGCAAGAAATCTGATACCGGCATGCGCAACGCCTGTAACCGACGGAATGAAGATATCCACATCTTCCGAGAAAGTCGTCAATGCGCGCAGAGTCCTGCTTGATCTGCTTTTATCCGCGCATTGCATCGATTGCCTGACCTGTGAAAAGGCCGGAAGATGCAAGCTCCAGGACTATTGTTATGAATACGGCTTAAAAAAGCCGGGTTTTGATAAGGTGAAATGTGATTATGATATTGACGACAGTAATCAATTTTATATCAGCGATAAAAACAAGTGTATTCTATGCGGGAAATGCGTCACGGTGTGTACGGAGCTTCAGTGTACGAATGCCATAGGGTTCAGCCGGAGAGGGCACCTCATGCATGTTGCGGCGCCCTATGAAGAAAAGCTCGAGAGTTCGGAATGTGTCTCCTGCGGCAATTGCGTTTCTGTGTGCCCTACTGGGGCTTTGATATCCAAGACGAGGGATAAGTGCAGGTCATGGAATGTTACCGGGAAGGTCCGGACTACATGCCCATACTGCGGCGTCGGCTGCGAAATGGATCTGATCCTTGACGGCGGCAGGATCGTTGGGGTAGAGCCGGCGCTGGGGCCCGCCAACGATGGATTGCTTTGTGTGAAAGGCAAATATGGCTATGGATTCGTAAATCATCCGGATAGGTTGAAAAAGCCTCTGATAAAGAGAAACGGAGAATTTGTCGAGTCGACGTGGGATGAAGCCTATGGAATGATAATTAGCAAAATGAACGAAGTCAGGGCAAAATACGGTCCTGATGCATTTGCGGGACTGGCATCGGCAAAATGCACGAATGAAGAGAACTATCTGTTCCAGAAGATGTGCAGGGCGGTCGCCGGTACGAACAACGTGGACCATTGCGCCCGGCTCTGCCATGCATCTACGGTCGCGGGCCTTGCCACGACCTTGGGCAGCGGCGCTATGACCAACAGTATCGGAGAAGTCGTGAATGCCGATGTGATATTCATCACGGGGTCGAATACGACTGAAACCCATCCCGTGATCGGAGCTAAAATCAGACAGGCCAAATTAAGAGGCGCGAAAATAATTGTAGCTGAGCCCAGAAGAATAGACCTGGTCAAAGATTCCGAGATCTTCCTGCAGATCAAGCCGGGTACGAATGTGGCCTTATTGAACGGCATGATGAATGTGATCATATCGGAAGGGTTGCAGGATAGAGCTTACATCGAAGCAAGAACCGAAGGCTACGAAGACCTGGTTAAAATCGTAAGTGATTATACCCCTGAAAAAGTCGCAGGGATATGCGGGATAGATGCCGATGCCCTGAGGGATGCGGCCAGGATGTATGCCAAAGCCGACAAAGCCGCAATATTCTATTCGATGGGCGTAACACAGCACAGCACCGGGACTCAGGGCGTCATGTCCTCATCAAATCTTGCGCTGCTTTGCGGCAAGATCGGCAAGGAGTCTTCAGGCGTCAATCCTCTCCGCGGACAGAACAATGTCCAGGGATCCTGTGATATGGGCGCACTCCCGGGAGACCTGACCGGATACCAGAAGGTATTCAATCCACAGGCGCTGGAGAAATTCGAAAAGGCATGGGGAGTTAAGCTGCCTGACAAAGCCGGGCTGACAATTACAGAAATGCTGAACAAAGCCGAGAAAGGGGATATCAGGTTCATATACATCATGGGTGAGAATCCCATGGTCTCCGATCCCGATATCAATCATGTCAAAAAGGCCCTCGAAGCTGTTGATTTCCTTGTCGTACAGGACATATTCCTTTCCGAAACGGCGGAACTGGCCGATGTGGTGCTGCCGGCGGCCTCGTTTGCAGAAAAAGACGGGACATTCACAAATACCGAGAGAAGGGTCCAGAGGGTCAGAAAGGCCATCGATCCGCCGGGAGAAGCTAAAGCCGATTGGCAGATACTCATGGAACTGATGAATCTGTCGGGATATACGAAGAAATATTCCAACCCTTCGGAAATCATGGATGAAATTGCTTCAGTAACCCCGCAATACGGCGGGATAAGCTTCGACAGGATCGAAGACAAAGGACTGCAGTGGCCGTGTCCAACAAAAGACCACCCCGGGACCAGATATTTGCATGCGAATGCATTCACCAGGGGCAAGGCGCTGTTCAAGCCGGCTGATTATATTGAAAGCGTGGAATTGCCGGATGAGGAATATCCATATATCCTGACGACCGGCAGGATTTTGTACCAGTATCATACAAGGACGATGACAGGCAGAGTGGACGGATTGAACGCACTGTCGCCCGAATCATATATGGAAATCAACCCCGCGACCGCAGCCAGGATCGGCCTTGTCGACGGCGGCAGGGCAAGAGTGGTTTCAAGGCGCGGCGAAGTCGTCACCAAGGTCAGGGTCACCGATAAGGTTGAAGAAGATGTGATATTCATGCCGTTCCATTTTGCCGAAGGAGCGGCCAATTATCTGACAAGCACGGCAGTCGATCCGATCGCCAAGATACCCGAATATAAGGTATGCGCTGTCAGCATAGAGGCATGCTGTCAGTAATCCGGCGCGAGGATAGGGTAGGATAGGATAGGGTAGGATAGGGTGATATTCTGGAAAGATTCAAGACAGCCGTAGTGCTGGCCGGCGGCAAGAGTACCAGGATGCAGTTTGACAAGCAGCTGCTGGAGATAAACGGCGAAAAAATGTTGGAGAACCTTGTACTGCGGCTTGGCAAAATATTCGAAGAGATAATAGTTGTCGCCAATGCTCCTGTTCGCAATACCGGGGATAAATGCGGGTACACTATCATAAAAGACGAGATCAAAGGCAAAGGTCCGCTTGGTGGTATACATGCCGGTCTCAGGAATGCATCCGCATCCGGCGAATATGCTTATTTCCTTGCATGTGATATGCCCCGTATTAATCCGGCATACATCGATTATATGAAGAAGCGGATCGCCGATTCGGGAGCCGATGCATGTGTCACAAAGGCAGGGGAATGGATAGAACCCTTTAATGCGTTTTACTCGAGGAGTATCGCCGATAAAATTGAAAAATACCTGGCAAATAATGACAGGTCGTCGATCTACTCATTTATCAGGCAATTGAATTGTATTTATATTGGAGAGGATAAGGCAAGGAAATTCAGTCCCGACTGGGACATGTTCCTGAATTTGAACACCAAAGCGGAATTGGCGGGGTACATTGATTCAATACGGGATAAATAATTAGAAAAAGGTATCGTATGTGATGGAGAGCGCGAAAGAGTATAACATATTAAAGCTGAGAAAAGGCGTTTTACAGGTCGAGACGGACCTTATAATAAAGGAATATCCATTTACGGTATTCGTGAATGATAAAGAAGTCGTGACGCTGCTCTGCACTCCGCAATCATTGAAGTATCTGGCCGCGGGTTTTTTATATTCCGAAGGGATCATAAACTCGAAAAGCGATATTGAGGATATGCAGATCGATGAAGACCTCGGTCGTGCATATGTATTCACCGAAAACAAGGATATATTTGCTTTCGACGGGGACCGGCTATGCGGCAAAAGGACTGTCACGACCGCATGTGGCAAACAAAGGACCATATCTTACAATGTAATGGATTTCCTGGGGACGGAAAGCGAAAAGATCAAAAGCTGTATAGAATTTGAATCGGCTGAAATCCTGAACCTGATGAATGGCTTTAATAAGAGATCCGAGCTTTTCCTGACCACCGGAGGGGTCCACAGCTGCGCATTGTGCGATAGGAAACAAATACTCCTGTTTGAGGAAGATGTAGGAAGGCATAATGCGCTGGATAAGATTTTGGGGAATGCCCTGCTTGAAGATAAATATCTTGGAGATAAGATAATCGCAACAAGCGGCAGGATATCTTCGGAAATGATCATAAAGGTCTTAAAGAGGAAGATCCCGATATTGGTTTCAAGATCCGCACCGACCGACCTGGCCGTGGATATGGCGAGGAAGTGCAATTTGACGTTGATAGGCTTTGTCAGGGGAGAGAAGTTGAATATGTATTCTACATGGTCTGAAACCCCTGGATTTTGAAACGAAACTTCACTTCGCATCACCCCGATCCCGACGCTCCAGCAGATCCCGTTCACATACCTCTATTTCAGTACTATCGCTATATAAAGAATATTGTAATATAATACCATGAATTGACGAAAAACACAATCAAAAGCGGCCTGCTGGAGTGTTCCCGCAGACCGCTCTTTTTACATCCTTCTGTATATCTATTATTATCTTATTAAATCCTACTATTCCGGGATAATGGCGGCGCTGTCCGTAACTGCTGCAACGTTTTGATCGGCAGCTGCGCATTTTTTGGATGATACCCACGAATAGCAGTAATGATATACCGCAGGGATTACTATTGCTCCTCCGAGTATATTGCCTAACGTAACAGGTATCAGATTCTTGACCCACACATCTGCCCATGTCATATCGGCGCCCATGAATAATCCCGCCGGTATGAAGTACATGTTCGCGATGCTGTGTTCAAATCCGGATAATACGAATAGCATGATCGGGAACCATGCCGAGAGCAACTTCGAAATTACGTCCTGCGAACCTGTCGCGAGCCATACGGCCAGCACGACAAGCATGTTGCAAAATATGGCTCTTATAAACGCCTCGCCGAATCCTAATGATACTTTGGTCGTAGCCAGTTTTACGGCCAATTCGCCGGCGGGAGTGAGCTGTCCAATCTGTCCGAACAGCCCCGAATTGGTGACTGCCCAGGCAAGTAGTACAGAACCCACGAAGTTACCGATATACACAAGCACCCAGTTCTTCAACATGTGACGCATGAGGATTTTTTTGTTGAACAATGGCAGAGTCATGAGGCAATTGCCGGTAAATAATTCGGAACCTGCCAGTATGACCAACATGAGGCCTACCGGGAAAACAGCGGCTCCAAGAAATTTCGCAAACCCGGCGTCAATTTTGCCGAACGTCTGCATGATGGCAATAGAGCCATTAGCCCCGAGACCTATAAACAAACCTGCGAATATTCCTAATAAGATCATCTTTAATGCAGGTAAGCCGGCTCTTTTTATTCCTGCCGCAATTACAGCTTCAGTTATCTCCTGCGGCGTAGAGAAATTCTTAGACATAAATTAACCCCTTTCTCAGCCTCTTTACTCATTTATAGCATTATGCCGGCTTCTGCAACAATGTAATATTTAGTTTTTTTTTGTAAATTATTTTAATGTTTAAAGGAGCAGTCTTGAGCGCGGCTTATGCAATTGTTTTTACAAAGCCAAAGTGGTATACTGGATTGTTGTATTGCGTTACGATTTTAACAATCTCATATATCCATCTATTTGCAGCGTTTGAAGGAGGTCAAAGCACTATATGAATTTGAAGGATATTGTCATTAAACATGGCAAGTCTGCGGAAAATCTTATCCAGATACTTGTAGAGTATCAGAACGGCAAGGACCGGAAATATATCTCATATGATGAGATCAGGTATTTGTCCGAAGAACTGGGTATAACGGAAAGCGCCATTTGCAGCGTGGTATCGTTCTATACGCTTTTATCGTTAAAACCGAGAGGCAGGCATATTATCCAGGTCTGTACCGATGTGCCGTGCCATGTGAACGGTTCGACCGATATTGCGGCTGAACTTGCCAAATTATTAAATATTCAATTTGGCGATACGACGCCAGACGGCATTTTTACTCTGGAGTATACGAGTTGCCTCGGGTGTTGCGACAGGGCGCCTGCGGTACGTATCGGGGAACGTCTGTATACCGGATTGACGCCTGATAAGATCGCAGGATTAATTGCTGAATACAGGGGGAAAGTATAAATGAGTGAGATGATCCTAACAAAAAGATGCGGCAGGATTGATCCCGGCTCTATTGACGAGTATATGGGAGCCGGCGGTTATACAGCTCTTGTGAAGGCTCTGAAGATGAAGAGAGAAGATATTATCGGCGAGGTGAAGGTATCAGGTCTGAAAGGCAGAGGAGGCGCGGGTTTTCCGGCTGGCATCAAGATGGAAGCCGTCCTTAAGGCGCAGGGTCGTCCCAAGTATGTGGTATGCAATGCGGATGAAGGGGAGCCGGGCAATTTCAAGGACAGGTACCTGATGGAAAAAGACCCTCACCAATTGATTGAAGGTATGATAATAAGCGCATTTGCAGTAGGTGCATCTATCGGCTGTATTTATGTCAGAGGCGAATATGACACGCCGATCGCCATATTGCGTAAGGCTATAACAGATGCCGGAGCCAAAGGATTCCTCGGGAAAAATATACAGGGGTCGGGTTTTGATTTTGATATCACAGTTCAGTCCGGAGCCGGCGCATATATTTGCGGCGAAGAATTCGCCCTGATCGAATCTATCGAGGGCAAACCCGGCAGGCCGAGGTTCAAGCCGCCGTTCCCCACGACTGAAGGCCTCTTTGGCAAACCGACTCAATTAAATAATGTAGAGACATTTTCAAATATCCCGTATATAGTTCTTGAAGGCGGTAGTAAATTTGCGTCGATCGGTACGCCGGGATCGACGGGTACGAGGCTGGTGAGCCTCAGCGGCAACGTCAACAGGCCGGGAGTCTACGAAGTGCCTTTTGGCGTGACTTTGAAGCAAATAGTGTATGAATTGGGCAAAGGAGTCCCCGGCGGCAGAAAAATTAAGATGGTGCAGCTTGGCGGCGCTTCGGGATCCATAATACCGGAAGCCATGCTCGATACCAGACTTGATTACGCTGAAATGGCTTCGAAAGGCCTGTCGGCAGGATCGGCAGCCATAATAGTGATTGACGACAGATTCGGTATTTTTGATATCCTCGAGCTGCTTGCCGGTTTCTTCAGACATGAATCATGCGGCAAATGCACCCCCTGCAGGGAAGGCAACGCTCATCTGATAAGGATTATCCGCAAGTTCAGAAAGGGAGAGGCAGCTCCAAAAGACATCGCTGTCCTTGAATCGCTTATCGACACAATGGGCACCGCATCGCTGTGCGGGCTCGGGCAGGCCGCGCCGACGGCTTTTGCCACAACACTCAAATATTTCAGGGATGAATATAAAAGCCGGCTAGGGAGGATTGCGGAAAATGGGTAATGTCAATATTACTATAAACAATATTAAGATGGATGTCCCCGAGGGCTCTACCATATTAGAAGCAGCCCGGACGGCAGGTATTGAGATACCGACGTTGTGCTATCATCCCGATCAGGAGATCAAGGCCAATTGCAGGGTCTGCATCGTAGAAGTTGAAGGCGCGAGGTTGCTTCAGACGGCGTGTTCCACGCCCGTATCCCAGGGAATGGTCATCAGGACCAATTCAAAAAAAGTCATAGATTCGAGAAGGACTATCGTCGAACTGCTCCTTGCCGATCATGACGACGATTGCACCGCCTGCCCGAGGAATCTTAACTGCGAACTGCAGAAGATCGCGGGCGATTTGGGGATAAGGAGCAACAGGTTCGAGAATATCCTTGAAAGGAAACCCCTTGACAAGAGCAGCGCCGCATT
Source organism: uncultured Eubacteriales bacterium (assembly GCA_964457875.1). GTDB lineage: Bacteria > Bacillota > Clostridia > Acetivibrionales > CAYWGM01 > CAYWGM01. The sequence goes on from CAYWGM010000017.1 coordinate 26,526, forward strand.
GGTCAGGGATCCGAACAAATGCATCAAATGCGGGCGATGTATCGAGATGTGCAAAAAGGTGCAGAGCGTCAATATACTCGAATACATGGGCAGGAGTAATGAAATGGAAGTCCTGCCGACCTATGGCAAATTCCTGTCGGACGCCGCTTGCGTGGCATGCGGGCAGTGTTCCGCCGTGTGTCCTGTTGCGGCTATATATGAAAAAGAAGATATCGATAAGGTATGGGATGCAATTAACGATCCGGAGAAGCATGTTATCGTGCAGACTGCGCCTGCCGTAAGAGTATCGATAGGCGAGGAATTCGGGATGGCGCCCGGCAGCGTCGTAACGGGAAAACTTGTTGCAGCGCTTAGGAGACTTGGTTTTGACCGTGTTTTTGATACCGACTTCACAGCCGACCTCACCATTATCGAAGAGGGGAATGAGCTGCTGCAGAGGGTCAAAAACGGCGGCACGCTTCCGATGATCACGTCGTGCAGCCCCGGATGGATCAATTATATCGAACAATATTACCCCGAACTTCTTGACCATCTGTCTACGTGCAAATCTCCGCAACAGATGTTCGGCGCCCTTGCCAAGACATACTACGCGCAGAAAACGGGTATCGATACCGCTGATATATTCGTTGTGTCCATCATGCCTTGCACCGCCAAGAAATTCGAGGCGGAAAGGCCTGAAATGAGCGCTGATAAAGAGCATCCGGATATCGATGTGGTTCTTACGACAAGGGAACTCGGCAAGATGCTAAAGCAGGCCGGCATCAAATTCAACAGTCTGCCGGAAGAGGATTATGATGATCCGTTCGGCATAACCACCGGCGCGGGAGTCATCTTCGGAGCCACCGGCGGCGTCATGGAGGCAGCCCTCAGGACGGTATACGAGGTTGTCACAGGCAAAACGCTTGAAAAGCTTGATTTTAACCCAGTCAGGGGAATGCAGGGGATTAAGGAGGCTGAGGTCGATCTTGACGGCACTAAGGTCAAGGTGGCCGTAGCGCATACGCTTTCAAACGCGCAAAAGATCCTCGAGCTTATCAAATCCGGAAAGGCTGATTACACATTTATAGAAATCATGTGCTGCCCCGGAGGATGTATAGGCGGCGGCGGACAGCCTTACGGATCAACCGGCGAAAGGAAGCTTAAGAGGATCGATGCAATATATCAGGCCGACAAGGATCTGCCGATAAGGAAGTCGCATGAGAGCCCGGCGGTCAAGGCTATATATGAGGAATTCCTCAAAGAGCCGCTCGGTCATAAATCGCACGAATTGCTGCATACTCATTATGTAAATAGGAAAAAAGTGTTATAATTATTGCAGTTTGATTAGGAGAAGAAACTGTGATAAAAATTACGAATCTGTCCAAAAGCTATAACAAAGGCGCCGTAAAAGCGGTGGACGGGCTGAATCTGCATGTGAAGCCCGGAGAGATATTCGGCTTCCTCGGACCTAACGGCGCCGGAAAGACGACGACCATCAAAATGATGGTAGGCTTGTTGAACCCCGACAGCGGCAGCGTATCCATAAAGGGCTGCGACATCAGCAGGGACTCGCTCGATGCCAAAAAGCGCCTTGGTTATGTCCCGGACAATCCCGATATTTATGAGAGGATCACCGGGATGGAGTATCTCAATTTCCTTGGGGATGTGTATCGTGTCCCCATGCCTGAGAGAAAAGAGCGTATCGGTAAGTTCCTCAGGATGTTCGAGCTTGAGGGAGCCGCGGGGGACCTCATAAAATCATATTCTCACGGGATGAGGCAGAAGATAGTCCTTACAGGGGCATTATTGCATGATCCTGCGGTATGGATACTTGATGAGCCGATGGTCGGACTTGATCCGAAATCATCCCACCTTCTCAAGGAGTTCATGCGGGAGCATTGTGACAAAGGCAATTCGGTATTTTTCTCCACGCACATACTTGAAGTCGCCGAAAAGCTTTGCGACAGGATAGGGATCATACACCGCGGCAGGCTTGTAGCGGTAGGTACGATGGACGAACTCCGGCAAGGTGAGACAGCCGGGTCGCTTGAAAATATCTTCCTGGAGCTGACTGAAAAATGAATCCTTTCATGTCTTTGCTAAAAGTAAATTTGAATAATAATTTTGGCATTTCAGCGCTCAAATACAGGTTCACAAAAGAAAAGAAAAAGCGCTGGGAGCCTTTGCTGATCGGCATAAGCATCATTGTCGGCATAGGTTCCATTTTATCACTGTACATCATGCTGCTGGACGGTTTATACGCGGCATCCAAAGCCTTCGGTCACCCCGAACTTCTGCTGACTATGTCTTTCATACTCACCCAATTATTGATACTGTTTTTCGGTATGTTCTATGTGATGAGCTCATTCTATTTTTCAAAGGATTTCAATCTGCTGGTGCCGCTTCCGCTAAAGCCTTATGAAGTCCTTGGGAGCAAGTTCCTTACGGTCATGGCGAATGAATATATCACAGTGCTTCCGTTGCTCGTGCCCCCGCTCATCATTTACGGCGCCGGTATGAACGAGGGCTTGCTGTACTGGTTGAAAGGCATTTTGCTTATTATCACCACTCCTGCGATACCTTTGGCTGCCGGGTCGCTCTTTGTGATTACATTAATGCGGATCGTCAACCTCAGAAAGAGCAAGGATCTGCTTGTCATCATCGGGGGGACGCTTGGTATCGGTCTTGTGGTCAGCCTCAATTTCCTCATGCAGCGTATCCCGAAGGGCTCGGATAGTGAGTTTTTTAAAGAATTCGTCACCAGTCAGACAAAGCTCATCGAGACCGTCGGTCAGAAATTCCCTCCGGCGATATGGGCCACATTAGGGCTTTCTGATCATGGCGCCGCAGGATGGCTGAATCTTCTGCTTTTTATCGGATTATCCGTATTATTGTTCATATTCTTCCTGTGGCTTGGCAATCTTGTGTTCTATAAAGGCCTGCTTGCAGGACAGGAATCGTCGGCCGGCCGGGCTTCGGGTTCATTTGCAGCCGCCTCATCGGGGCAAACGGACGCGGGCAATATAGGGTCGGCGGTTATGTTCAGACGGGTTGCCGCAAGATCACCGGTAAAGGCCATATATATCAGGGAATGGAAGCTTCTTATGAAAACCCCGATGTATTTTTTAAATGGTTTCATCGGCAATATAATCGGCCCGATAATCGTGCTGGTGATGTTCACTGCTCAAGGACAATCTTCTCAACTGGGCGAGGTGCTCAAGTTTTTTCAGAATCCGCTTATTGCAGGATACGTCACACTCGCAGGAATCGGTTTCGTACTCTTTGTTTCCGGCATGAATACGGCGGCGTCCACTTCGCTTTCAAGAGAAGGCAAGACTTTCTGGATTTCGAAGTTAATCCCGGTTTCCCCCGAACATCAAGTGTTGGCTAAGTTCCTGAACGGTTACGCCCTCTCCATGATCGGTGTAACGGTAACTGTCCTGATACTCGGAATATTTATGAATATGTCGCCGATAAGGGTTTTGCTCATTTTCATATTCGGCGCGATCGGATCGGTCACTCTTGTTGCGGCAGACCTCATGTTCGACGTCTTCCATCCCAAGCTTATATGGACCAATCCTCAGGAAGCCATTAAGCAGAATTTGAACGCCGTGCTTGGTATGCTTGCTGCGGTGATATTCATAGCATTTCTTGCAGTCATCTCCGTTCCGCTTATCAGTATCGGCGTATCGGAGTGGCTGGTGTATGGTTTGCTGTTTGTCGTAATGTCGATATCGGCAATTGTTTCGTACAAATTGCTGATGATACTTGCCGCCAGAAGATATCCGGGCATCGAGAGTTAATAAAATTTTAAAAAACAGCCGGCATCCCGGATTCCGGGATACCGGCTGCAACAATATGCCATCTATTTGGATGCTAAAACCTTTCTAAGCCTGGCAAACCTCGGCAGCCCGTCTTCCATAGGCAGTCTGGACTCGCCTTGTATCAGCGGCAGCGCGTACTGAATGAATTTCTCATTCAGATTGTTGCCTTGCGCATTGACCCATTCTATCGGTATCTTCTTTTCAGCATTTGCCACTTCGTCAAGGTTTATCAGCTTGATATTGCATTTGTAGACCGGACCTTCAGATCTCTCGAATGCGACCATGTAGTCGGTCTTACCTTCGGCCGCATATCTGACCGCCATCTGACCCGCCCAGTACGCCTCGTTGATATCGGTAAGGGAGGCGATGTGCGCCGCGCATCGTTGCAGAAGGCTGAATTCTATCCCGCGTACCTTTGCGCCGGTCTTCTCTTTGACAATATTAGCAAGGGTGGCCGCAAGCCCGCCGAGTTGAGAATGTCCGAATGCGTCCTTTGACTTGGACAGGTCCGAACCGTACGCGGAGATATATACGCCGTCCTTATCCCTGATGCCTTCTGATACTGCGACTATCGCATTGTTTTTGTTTTTATATATTGCCGTCAGGTCTTCTAAGAATTTTTCCATATCGAATGGAATCTCCGGCAGGTATATCATATCCGGACCGTAACCTTTGTACGATGCAAGCGACGAAGCCGCCGTAAGCCAGCCCGCGTTCCTTCCCATGATCTCAAGTACGGTTATCATGCCTTTGTCGTAGACCCTGGCGTCCTGATATATCTCCATCGTTGAAGTAGCGATGTATTTTGCCGCGCTCCCATAACCCGGGCAATGATCCGTGCCCCAGAGGTCGTTGTCTATCGTCTTCGGAACTCCCATTATCCTGCACTCATACCCTGCCTTCTGCATGTACTTGCTGATTTTATTGCAGGTATCCATGGAATCATTGCCGCCGTTATAGAAAAAATATCTGATATTATACTTATTAAATACCTCAAGGATCCTTATATAATCGGTTTCATCCTCTTCGGCCTTTTTAAGCTTGTATCTCACCGAACCCAGCGCTGAAGATGGAGTGGTCTTCATCAATTCGAATTGGTATGGGTCTTCTTTGCCCATGTCATAGAATTTCTCCTCCAAAATGCCTTTTATCCCGTGCGCCGCGCCGTACACGGCCGTGATGCAATCCTGGGCCAGCGCTTCCTGGAAAACACCCGCCGCGCTTGCATTGATCACTGATGTCGGTCCGCCCGACTGCCCAAATATGCATGCGCCTTTCAATATACTCATCGATAAACCTCCCTGCAATGCTTTTTAGTAGAAATATAGCATAGTTGGTCTTTTAATGCAATCTGATACCGGAATCGATACCTAAATAGCAAAAACTAGTGTAAAATAATTAATAAAAGCTTGATGATAGGAGTTTAAATAAGATGAAGGCCTACCGCACGAAAAACAAACCGGCTGTTTTACTGATGTTTTTATTGATGCTTTTACTGATATCCTCGCTGCTTGCGGCATGTTCCGGGCAGACGATCGTATTAAGATGCGGCTTTATTGATAAAAGCGGTAATTATGTGATCACTCCGCACTTCGATGCCGCATATCCTTTCAGTGACGGCCTGGCGCCTGTGAGAACCGGCGATGACAGAACAGGCAAATGGGGCTATATTGATAAGAGCGGCAATACTGTCATCGAGCCTCAATACGGTTGGACAAGAGGTTTTTTCGAAGATCTGGCGCCGGTGAGGATCGGTGATGAGAAGACAGGAAAGTGGGGCTTTATTGATAAAAAAGGCAATATTGTAATAGAAACGAAATATGGCAACGCTTCTATTTTCGACGGCGGTCTGGCGCCTGTGATGCTTGATGACCAAGCCGCAGGAAAGTACGGGTATATAAGGCAGGACGGCAGTGTTGCAATTGAAGCAAGGTTTGACATAGCATCAATATTCAGGGAAGATCTGGGACTGATAAGGGTCGGGGATGAAAAGTCCGGTAAGTGGGGTTATATAGGCAGGGAAGGCAATATCGCCATCGAACCGCAGTTTGCTTGGACAAGCGGTTTCAGTCAGGGCCTCGCTGCTTTTAAGAAGACCTCCGGCGAAGTGCCTGACTGGGGATTCATCGACAAGAGCGGCAAGACAGTCATCGAACCTGTGTATACATGGGCAGGGGGGTTCACCGAGGATCTTGCCCCCGTGCAGACAGGTGATTTTAATACCGGTAAATGGGGCTATATCGACAAAACAGGCAAAATGGTAATTAAAGAGCAATTCGATTTCGCCGGCCAGTTCAGGGAAGGCCTTGCCCCTGTACGCAAAGGCGGCGAGAGGACAGGCAAATGGGGCTTTATTGACAAAAGCGGGAAACTCGTAATTGATTATCAGTTCGATCA
>CAYWGM010000018.1:0-1897 GCA_964457875.1 uncultured Eubacteriales bacterium
AAATCATGATTAATGTAACATTAAAGAACGGAGAAGTAGCATCCTATCCTGACGGCATTACTATAGGCGAGGTCGCAGGAAGGATCAGCGAAGGGCTAGCAAGGGCGGCTCTGGCAGGTTGCGTCGATGGGGTGGTGAAAGACCTTTCAGCAAAACTTGAAAAAGATTGCAGCCTTGGAATACTCACATTCAATGACGACGAGGGCAGGCGGACATATAGGCATACGGCCTCGCACATCTTGTCGCAGGCCGTCAAGAGGCTCTTCCCCGGCGCCAAGCTTGCCATCGGCCCTGCCATAGATAATGGTTTCTATTATGATTTTGACATCGACCGTACGTTCACTCCGACCGACCTTGCGGAAATCGAGAAAGAAATGGTCAAAATCATCGCCGAGGACCTGAAGCTCGAAAGGTTCACCCTCCCGAGGGACGAAGCAATCAGGCTGATGGAATCAAAGGGTGAATCATACAAGGCCGAATTGATAAGAGATCTGCCTGTCGATGAACAAATATCGTTCTATCGTCAGGGAGATTTTACCGACCTCTGCGCAGGGCCTCATCTTCCCTCGACCGGCCTTGTGAAGGCATTCAGGCTGTTATCGGTGGCGGGTGCCTACTGGCGCGGCGACGAGCGTAACAAGATGCTGCAACGCATATACGGTACGGCTTATGCAAAGAAGAGCGAACTCGACGAATACCTCAGAATGCTTGAGGAGGCCGAAAAACGCGACCACAGGAAGCTCGGCAGGGAACTTGACCTCTTTTCGATAAATGAAAGCACAGGCGCCGGCCTGGTGCTGTGGCATCCCGACGGCGCGAGGATACGCGGCTTCATTGAGGACTTCTGGCGGAAGGAACACTTCAGGAACGGCTATGAAATAGTATACTCGCCTCATATAGGCAAATCAAGCCTCTGGGAGATCAGCGGCCATCTGGAAAACTATGCGGAAAATATGTATTCTCCGATTGAGATCGAAGGGCAGAAGTATTATCTGAAGCCGATGAACTGCCCGTTCCACATAATGATGTTCAAGAGCCGGATGCGCTCGTACAGGGATCTGCCGCTCAGATGGGCCGAACTCGGCACTGTATACAGATATGAAAAGAGCGGCGTACTGCACGGACTATTAAGGGTCAGAGGGTTTACCCAGGACGACGCGCACATATTCTGCAGCCCTGAACAGATGCCTGATGAGATCGGCAGGACGTTGAGGTTCTGTCTGTTTATGTTAGGCTCGTTCGGTTTTGACAAGTATAAGATCTATCTGGCGACAAGGCCAAAGGAAAAGGCCGTCGGGGATATTGAAATGTGGGATGCCGCAACTGCTGCGTTGGATGCGGCGGTGAAGGCGCAGGGGCTTGATTGTGAGGTGGATGAAGGAGGCGGGGCGTTTTACGGGCCGAAGATCGACATCAAGATCAAGGATGCGCTTGACCGTGAATGGCAATGCTCCACCATACAATTCGACTTCAACCTTCCAGAAAGGTTCGATTTGAGCTATATCGCGCCTTCCGGCGAGAAAAAGAGGCCGTATATGATACACCGCGCCCTCCTCGGCTCCATGGAGCGTTTTTTCGGAGTGCTTACCGAGCATTACGCAGGCGCTTTTCCCCTGTGGCTGTCTCCTGAACAGATCAGGATCATACCTGTCATGGATAAGCAGAATGATTATGCGATAGACCTCAAAAACAGGCTGATTTCACAGGGCTACAGGGCTAACGCCGACCTGCGCAGTGAAAAAATGGGGTACAAAATCAGGGAAGCGCAGCTTGAAAAGATACCTTACATGCTTATAATCGGAGACAAAGAAATAGAGAGCGGTACCGTGTCTGTAAGGTCTCGTAAGGACGGCGATCTTGGAGCGATAGACTTTGATGCTTTTGTCGCGAGGATTGC
>CAYWGM010000018.1:1997-11908 GCA_964457875.1 uncultured Eubacteriales bacterium
TTTTACCGATGGCGGGTTGGCTTTCTCAACCCGCTGTTTTTATTATATGGAGGTGGTTGTTCATCAGCACTAATAAAACCGAGCTGTTGATAAACGAGGAGATCAGGGACAAGGATGTAAGGCTTGTTGACAGCGATGGGAAGATGCTTGGCGTGTTGCCCGTGAAGGAAGCTCAGAAGATGGCCAACGCGAAGAATCTCGACCTTGTGAGGATAGCTCCGCAGGCGGTGCCGCCCGTATGCAAGATCATGGATTACGGCAAGTACATGTTTGAATTGTCGAAGAAGGAGCGGGAAGCGCGTAAGAACCAGAGGATAATCGCTATCAAGGAGGTTTGGCTCAAACCTTCCATCGAGGATCATGATTTCAGCTTTAAGGTAAAGAATGCTTACAAATTCCTCAAAGAAGGCGACAAGGTGAAAGTCAGTTTGCGGTTCAGAGGCCGTGAAATGAGCCATACCGAGATTGGTCACGTGGTGCTCGGCAGGTTTGCGGAAGCAGTAAAGGATGTTGGAACAGTTGAAAAAAAGCCAAAACTTGAAGGCAGAAGCATGATAATGATTTTAAACCCGAAACAGGCTTAATGAATATGAAGGAGGCCCAAGTATAATGCCTAAGACCAAAACGCACAGTGCGTCAAAAAAAAGGTTCAAGGTTACCGGAACCGGCAAAATCAAAAGATTCAAGGCTTATAAAAGTCACATACTTAATAAGAAGACTACGAAAAGAAAAAGGAATCTGAGGAAATCGGCGGTGGCATCGAGCGCGAATGCGGCCACCATCAAAAAGCTGATCCCGTTCAAGTAATTTAAGGAGGATATACGTTCATGTCAAGGATAAAGGGCGCGGTAAGGACCCGTGCAAGACATAAGAAGATATTGAAACTGGCCAAAGGTTATTTCGGAGGCAAAAGCAAGCTATTCAGGATAGCAAACCAGGCAGTGATGAAATCGCTGACCTATTCATACAGGGACAGGAAAGCCAGAAAAAGGGACTTCAGAAAGCTCTGGATCACCAGGATAAACGCCGCGGCAAGGATCAACGGTATGTCATACAGCAGATTCATGAACGGATTGAAAAAAGCCGGTATTGTTTTGAACAGAAAGATATTGGCTGATATGGCCGTTAATGATAAAGACGGATTTGCCCGGCTGACCGATAAAGTAAAACAGATATGACGCAATAACGCTATGACGCTATAATGGTCAGGAAATTGACAGGCAAGGACAATAGCATCATTAAGCAGCTGAGGAGTCTCAGTCTCAGGAAAAACAGAATAGAACAGCGGATGTTCGTTATAGAGGGCATCAAGCTTCTCAGCGAAGCGTTGCAATCGGGAGCGGACGTAACTGCCGTATTTGTTTCCGATGAGCATGAGGATATCCTGGGGAATATTGATTTTGCCGCTTATCCTGGTACATTTGAAGTCTATATGCTCCCCGGCCATATCTTCGACAGCATCGCGGATACCAGGACGCCTCAGGGAGTGCTTGCTTCGGTTGGATTTCCTGTTGCGTACCGGGATTTGCGTTATGAAGACGGTGCAAAAACAAATCTTTTTGATTCCTCAACATATTGTGGCTCAGGTATTTATTTGATTTTGGAGGATATTCAGGATCCGGCGAATGTCGGCGGCATGATCAGGACTGCAGATGCCTTTGCGTGCAATGCCGTGATAATGTCCAAGAGCTGCGCCGACGTCTTCAATCAAAAAACCGTCCGGGCTTCGATGGGATCCATATTTCATCTTCCCGTCATATTATCGGATGACCTGCTCCGTACGGTTGCTGATATGAAATCAGCCGGTATCAAGGTGGCCGCCGCAGCGACGGATGGCGGACGCAGATGCTTTGATGCTGATATGCCTGTACCTGTGGCCATTGCCGTCGGCAACGAATCGTCAGGGCTCAGCGAGGCCCTCATGATCGCCGCGGATATGAGGCTCAGCATACCGATGCCCGGCCGCGCCGAATCGCTGAACGCTTCAACCGCCGCCGCCGTTTTGATATATGAGGCTTATCGGCATTCATGTTCTTGACATAATACCTCGCGGAAATCGTCATAATATAGTTATGTTATATACCGGGAGGTGTTTAATGTGAAACCAAATAAAGAGGTTGCAAAGACTGAACAAATAGAAGACACTACGCTTTATGGCGAATTTGTCTCTTCGTTCGACCAGTGGATGACGTCTTCCCGCCAGCATTCCAAAGCAAGGTATATGGAGGAGATCACCGCCGAGATTGCGCCGGCGCCTGAAAAGAATGAAGGCGAGTCTGGTTATTGATTTTCCTTTAAGTGGTCAGTGATATTTCTGCTTGCGCAACCCGTGCCGGTGGAATATAATATATTGAAGGTCAAAGATAGTCAAAATCAAAGGAAGTTAAAATCAAAGGAAGTGAAGCTGATGGTCCGTTTAAGCGATTTAATAGAAGATTTCATAAAACAGCTTATCGATGATACGGATGGAGCAGTTGAAATACAGAGGAATGAACTGGCGGGAAGGTTTAATTGCGTACCGTCACAGATTAACTATGTCATCGATACCAGATTTTCGTCCGAACGGGGATACTTTGTAGAAAGCCGGAGAGGCGGCGGCGGCCATATAAGGATCCGGCGGGTCGTCATCGATAGACCGTCCGGCTATCTCATGCATATAATAAACTCGATGGGTGATGCTCTCAGTCAGCAATCGGCTGAGGTCTTCATCAGCAATTTCGTTGATTACGACGTCATAAATGCAAGGGAGGCATTGCTGCTCAAATCGGCGACGAGTAACAAGACTCTGGCATATGTACCTGTCGCGCAGCGCGATGTTTTAAGGGCAATCATACTCAAAAGGATGCTTATAAGCCTTGCAATATGATCGTATCGGCTAAAACAGCAAGACAGCCTGAAAGAAAGGCGGTGCCAAATTGATTTGCCAGAATTGTCACAAAAGGGCAGCTAACGTGCATCTGACCCAGGTTATAAACGACAGCAAAGTCGAATTGCATCTTTGCGAGCAATGCGCCGCCGAGAAGAGCGGTTTTGGATACGGGGCCCCTCTGGGATTGAGCAATTTCATCACAGGATTGCTGGGGTTGCCCGGAGCAGGCCAGAGCATCGTCCCAGAGCCTTCTGTCGCCTCACCGGTAAAGTGCGATAAGTGTGGAATGAGCATGACGGATTTCCAGCAAAGCGGCAAAATGGGGTGCGGTGAATGCTATCGTGTTTTTAGCGATATAACCAGAAATCTGCTGAAGCGCATCCATGGGAATGTGTCTCATACCGGAAGGGTACCCGTAAGGCTTTCTGCGACTTTGATGGCAGACAGGGAGATGGAAAAATTAAAAGAATCGCTTTCCGAAGCCATCCGTAATGAAGAGTACGAAAAAGCTGCGGAGCTGCGCGACAGGATAAAAAGCCTGGAAAACGATAAGATATAGAAATAGTTGGAGCAGGAGGATTTTTATGGCGCTTTGGTACATGGAAAAAGGCCCCGAACTGGATGTCGTGCTCAGCAGCAGGATACGGCTTGCCAGGAATCTGCGCCAGTTCCCGTTTCCTTCAAGGATGGACGGCGCCCAGGCCGAAGAGGTCGTGAGAAGGATCAGGGAGTCTGTTGCCGAAGATAACACCATGAAGAGCGGGAAATTCACATTTATTGATATTGACGGTCTTGACGCCATCGACAGGCAGGTGCTTGTCGAAAAACATGTAATAAGCCCCGGTCTGGCCGATAAAAAATGCAAAAGGGGTGTTTTTGTCAGCAGGGATGAGAAAGCCAGCATCATGATGAACGAAGAGGATCATATAAGGATACAGTGCATATATCCCGGTCTTCAGCTTAATAATGCATTGCAGCACAGTATTAAAATAGACAATATGCTTGAGCAAAAAAACGATTTTGCATTCAGCAATGAATTCGGGTATCTCACATGTTGCCCGACAAATACCGGTACCGGTTTAAGGGCTTCGGCCATGCTCCACCTGCCGGCGCTTGTCATCACCGGTTATCTGAAGAACATACTTGAGGCGTGCAGCAAGCTGAATCTTGCCGTCAGGGGATCGTACGGTGAAAATACCGAGGCGTCGGGCAATATGTTCCAGATATCGAACCAGGTGACGCTCGGCCATTCCGAAGAAGAGATCGTGGCCGGTATCGTCAATATTGTTTCGCAGATAATAGAACAGGAAAGGGTATTGAGGAACGAGTTGAAAAGGCAGAATCCGGGAAGGTTCGAGGACAGGATATTCCGCTCGTACGGACTGTTGTCGAACGCAAGAATAATGAGCACCAGAGAGGCGATGCAGCTTTTATCGGATGTAAGGCTCGGCGTCGATATGGGTATGATAAGTAACCTTGATATAAAGACCATCAATGAGCTTATTATTTCGATCCAGCCCGGCAACATGCAGAAATACCATCGAACAACGGATAGGCCCGAGGAACGCGATGAAAAACGCGCCGGGTTGATACGGGCAAAGCTTGCAACAATAATACAGGGGAGCTGATGATTCATGTATGGGAGATTTACTGAAAAGGCCGAAAAGGCGATAACACTTTCGCAGGAAGGCGCGATGCAGCTCGGGCATAATTATGTGGGCACCGAGCATCTGCTGCTCGGACTGGTCAGGGAAGGAACCGGTGTTGCGGCGCGGGTCCTGCATTCGCAGGGAGTGTCTGAAGATAAGGTAATCAAGCATATCGAAGAACTTGTGGGTAAGGGCGCAGAAACCGGGCAACAACCTCTGGGATTTACTCCCAGAACTAAAAGGGTGCTGGAACTCAGTTTTAAAGAGGCGAGGAAGATAGGCAACAATTATATCGGCACCGAGCACCTGCTCCTCGGCATCATGAAAGAAGGGGAAAGCGTCGCGGTCAGGATATTGATGGACCTCGGACTGGATCCGCAGAAGCTGCTCAATGAAATACTAAGGCTTCTGAATGAAGAAGCGCCGGGAGCACCTTATTCATCGCAAAAAACAGGACAGGGCCCAACTGTTACTCCGACCTTGAACCAATTCGGAAGGGATCTTACCGATATGGCGAGGGAGGGCAAGTTCGACCCAATCATCGGCCGCGATAAGGAAATAGAAAGGATAATCCAGATCCTGAGCCGGCGTACGAAGAACAATCCATGCCTGATCGGCGAATCAGGCGTGGGCAAGACCGCGGTCGCGGAAGGTTTGGCTCAGAAGATAACCGAGGGTAGCACACCTGAGATACTGAAGGATAAAAGGATCTTCTCACTTGACCTTTCATCAATGATCGCCGGCTCCAAGTATAGGGGCGAATTTGAAGAACGTATGAAAAAAGCCCTTGATGAGATACGCAAAGCAGGGAATGTCATACTGTTCATCGACGAGATGCATACGATAATCGGAGCGGGGGCCGCCGAGGGGGCCATAGACGCCTCCAACATACTCAAACCGGCTCTTGCCAGGGGAGAGATCCAGGTCATAGGCGCAACGACCATAGATGAGTACAGGAAGCATGTCGAAAAGGATGCCGCGCTTGAAAGGCGGTTCCAGCCGATAATGGTCGGTGAGCCTTCCGAAGAAGAGTCCGTCGAAATACTTAAGGGCATACGGGATAAATATGAAGCCCATCACAGGGTTAAGATCACCGATGATGCGCTCCAAGCCGCCGTGAAACTCTCGGGCAGATATATCACCGACAGGTTCCTGCCGGATAAGGCCATAGACCTTATAGATGAAGCTGCGTCGAGGGTCAGGCTGAGATCGTTCACGGCGCCGCCCGACCTCAAAAATCTTGAAGAGCAGATCATGCGGCTGAGCAAGGATAAGGAAGAGGCCATCAGGTCGCAGGAGTTTGAAAAGGCGGCAAAAATCAGGGATCAGGAGCAGGGCTTGAAATCCCAGCTTGAGAAGGATAAGCAATCCTGGCGGCAAAGCAATCAGACGAATATGCAGACAGTATCCGAGGATGAAGTCGCCGATATCGTATCAAGCTGGACAGGTATTCCTGTAAAGAGGCTCACAGAAGGTGAATCCGAACGGTTGCTCAATATGGAAGCCATCCTCCACAGGAGGGTGATCGGACAGGAGGAAGCCGTCAAGGCAGTCGCAAAGGCAATCAGGAGAGGCAGGGTCGGATTGAAGGATCCGAAAAGGCCTATAGGTTCGTTCATATTCCTCGGCCCGACGGGAGTCGGGAAGACCGAACTCAGCCGGGCGTTGGCGGAGGCCCTCTTCGGTGACGAAAATGCGCTTATACGTCTTGATATGTCGGAATATATGGAAAAGTTCAACGTGTCAAGGCTTATCGGTTCGCCTCCGGGCTATGTCGGTTATGAGGAAGGCGGGCAACTTACCGAGAAGGTAAGGAGAAAGCCATATTCCGTCGTACTCTTTGATGAAATCGAAAAGGCGCATCCGGACGTCTTCAATGTCCTGCTTCAGATCATGGACGACGGCAGGCTTACAGATGCTCAGGGGAGGGTAGTTGATTTCAGGAATAGCGTAATTATAATGACCTCAAATATCGGCGCAAGATTGATAACCGAACCAAAACGCGTCGGTTTCAGCGCCGGCGCCGACGAAAAAGCCAGAACCTATCAGGATATGAAAAATAACGTGATGGGAGAGCTCAAAAAGACCTTCAGGCCTGAATTCCTTAACAGGGTGGATGATATTATCGTATTCCATCCGCTTGATGAAGGGCATATCGTCCAGATAGTCGGACTGATGGTCGACAATCTGGTTAAAAGGCTGAAACAGAATAATGTCGCGATAGAAGTATCGGATGACGTCAGGGATCATATCGCCAGGAAAGGCTACGATCCCGTCTTCGGCGCACGCCCGCTCAGAAGGGCCGTTCAAAGTATGATAGAGGACAGACTTGCGGAGGAGATGCTCGAGGGCAGGGTAAAGCCGGGCGACAGCGTTCATGTGTCCATCGAGGGGGGAATTCTGGTATTTAAATAATAAGCCGCTTACTCAAGTTTGGGGTATGATTCGGCCTTCTCCAGGTCGCCTATGCTTATATCACGCGTATGGCTCGTATGGATCCATTCGCGTCTGCTCCATGTGAAAATTCCCTGGATCGTGATAGGGACCCAGGTCAGGCAATAGAACGGATAAATAAAAAACCCAAGTATGGCATTGATATTGAACTTTTTTTCTATGAGCACTATTGCCGGCCCGTAGATGAACTGGAGCGCTACGAATGTGCCCCAGAATCCCGGCGGGAAAACGTGCCTCAGGCTGAATATGGGAGAGTCGGGCAATAGACTCTGGATCCACATCATCACCGTCAGGAATCCGAAGAAAATGGTCCGGAGCGGCTGGAAAAGATACAGTGCGCAATCGAACGCTATCAGATCGCCTTCATTGAAGGCTTTTTTGAGCAATGGCTTAAGGAATCTGATCGCACATTCGACATGCCCCTGCATCCAGCGTTTACGCTGATTCCATGATTGTTTCAGCGTCAGGGGTTTTTCATCGTAGACGACGGCGTTATATGCCCATGTTACCTTGCGGTTTCCCAGAGCGAGTTTCATAGTGAATTCAAGGTCTTCCGTAAGGCAGGTGGCGCCCCAGCCGATTTGCTCGAGGATGCCTTTTTCTATGCAGAAACCTGTGCCGCTGATCCCGCAGCATAAACCAAGGTAATACCGCGGAAGCTGGAATATCCTGTTGGCAATCCAGAATGCTATCGAATAAGAGCATGTTATCCAGGAATCAAAGGGATTCTTGCTGTCCAAATATCCTTGAATGGCTTTATCGCCCATGCAAAGGTGTTTGTTCATTTCGAGGAGGTAATTGGATGAAACAAGATTATCGGCGTCAAACACGCATACTGCGTCAAAGTCCGCACCGGAGTCTGGAAGTATCTTTTTAAACATCCATTCCAGCGCGTATCCTTTTCCTCTTTCACTCTCGTTCGTACGTTCGTATACTACCGCGCCGTTCGTTGCGGATACTTTTGAAGTCTTATCCGTGCAATTATCCGCAATGACGTAAATGGTAAACAGTTCTTTCGGATAATTCTGTCTTTCGAGGCTGTCGAGGATATGCGCGATCACCTTTTCTTCATTATGGGCAGGTATGATGATTGCGAACCTCTTTTCCGGAGGGTAGTCCTGAGCCGGCGATTCTTTTCGCTTGAACCACCCGAATAATGATATGCCGAAAAGATAACATCCCAATGTGAAAATAATTATCTGTATGAACTGTGAAACGAAGTAGATGATTTTTGCAAATTCATGTGACATTTCTGTCCTCCCGTTATAAATATTTTTTACGTATAGGAAAAAAATATTTAATGATATAGAATTAAAATGATATTTATTTTTCAGCCGGAGGGTGATTTTGCCCAAGACATACTATAACAGCGCTATTTCCGGAAATGGGAGGTTGCTTTGCTGTCTTTCGGATAATGGCGGGATAGCCAGGATTTTTTGGCCGGATATTGACTACCCGCAGCATATTGATAAATTCTCCGCCGGGTTGTTCATCCCGGGGACGGGATGCGGCGCCCTTTGGCTGAATGGCGGCATGTGGGAAGCCGTCCAGGAATATGAAGATGACATATCCAATGTGGTGGTCACATCCTATAAGCATGAATATCATGGGATCGAATTGCGGCAGCGCGATTTCGTGCCTCCTGCATCCGGCACGGCCGATCTGGTCGTGAGGCAGTATGCTCTTAGATATAATGGCGGGCAAACCGGCCGGGATGCGGTCGATCCGATCCTTGTGCTTTTGACCGGCATGGTCTCGACTGCCGCCGATCCGGCGTTCACCGCTTTTGACCGCGATGCTGGCTGCTTGATTTTTTCAAGGCACGATACTGCCTTTTGTGTTTTTTCGGATAAGGAGATGGACGGGTACCAGATTGGCGGAGATGTTATGAGTGCATCTTCGGAGTGCAGTTTTTGCGGGTGCGACAACATAGGACTGTCCCATGAGGCGGCTATGTCTTTCAGGCTCGGGCCCGTTAAGCGCGGGGAAGAGATACGGTTTGCGGTCTATATATGTTTTGCCGCCAGCTACAATGCCCTTCCGGGAGTCGCGAAGGGTTTCAGGGAGTCAGGCCCGCTGCCGGCGGACATGCTTTCAGACCGGAACAGGGATTTCTGGCGTGGATTCGGCCGACACCGCAGCCGGATAAAACAGGCTTTCGTTAACGGTAACGGCACTTTCGGTAACGGCGACGACAGGTACGGCCAAAAGATCCGGAGGCTTTACGACAGGTCGCGTATGGTTTTCAGGCTGCTTTCCGACGACACGCACGGAGGCATACTCGCCGCGCCTGAAATGGATGAAGAGTACTCGAGATGCGGGCGATACGGGTATTGCTGGCCGAGGGACGGGGGGTTCATCGCATGGGCGCTGGATCTTTGCGAGCTTGAAGACCTGTCACATAAATTTTTTAAATGGGCTGCCAAGGCACAGATGGATAATGGTTCATGGCATCAGAGATATTATATGAACGGTACAGCCGCGCCGTCATGGGGGGATCAGTATGATGAGACCGGAACCATGGTTTGGGGGATATACCGTCATTTTCTCAATACAGGCGATATGGGGTTCCTTAAAGATATGTGGGGATGCGTAAGCCGCGCGACGGAATTCCTTGCCTCATGCGTCGATTCCCGGACAGGGATGCATGCGCCATGTTTCGATATATGGGAAGAAAGATGCGGCGAGCATGCCTATACGTCTGCCGCTGTTTACGGCGGCCTGGTTTCGGGTGCGGAGACAGCCCGGCTGCTTGGCATGGATGATGTCATGGTAAGCCGGTGGCGGTCGGTTGCCGCGGGCATCAGATCAAACTTCCTTAAGAATTTCTGGAAGCCTGAAGAAGGGGAAGGACTTATGCTGAGAAGCATAAGGGTAAAGCCAAACCCGTGGCGGGAAGCGGTACAGGAAGATTTGGCCGCCGACGTCAGCCTGCTTGG
>CAYWGM010000018.1:12008-17174 GCA_964457875.1 uncultured Eubacteriales bacterium
ACCCGTGGCGGGAAGCGGTACAGGAAGATTTGGCCGCCGACGTCAGCCTGCTTGGATTGTGCACGCCTTTCGGGGTCTTTTCCCCTGATGATGAGGCCATGAAGGCTACGGCGGCGCGTGTGGAGCGCAGGCTTTCGGTACCGGCTCCGGGTATCGGCACCGGCACCGGCTCAGGCACCGGTTCCGGCACCGGTTCCGGTAGCGGCTCCGGCTCCGGCATCGGAGTCATGCGATATGAAAATGATACGTATATGGGCGGCAACCCATGGATCATTGCGAATCTGTGGCTTGCTTTGTATTTTATCCAAGCCGGGGAATGCAATAAGGCCCTGAAATATTTCGAGTGGGTCCTGGACAGGCATACGCAGTTATATTTGCTGCCCGAACAGGCCGATAGGTTTACGGGACTGCCTTCGTGGGTGTTTCCACTTACATGGTCGCATGCGATGTTTATTATTGTCTTGCATGAACTTATCGGCGCAGGGGCAATGAAAGAAGGCGATATAAGTTGAGCAGGGGCGCAAGCGCGGGGAAAACCAAATTCACGTGCCAGCAATGCGGTTATGAAAGCCCGGGGTGGCTGGGTAAATGTCCCGGCTGCGGGGAGTGGAACACATTAGTGGAAGAACTCATACCTGACGCGCATGCAGCACGACCCCGTCAGACAGATCCGGCCGCCGGGCCGTTAAAAATCGGCGATATATCGGTCAGTCCGGAAATAAGGTATTCCACGGGGATCGGTGAAATGGACAGAGTCCTGGGCGGGGGTATAGTGAAGGGCTCGCTGATACTTGTCGGCGGAGATCCCGGCATCGGCAAGTCGACGCTCCTGCTGCAGGTTTGCGGTCTTTTGTCCCCCGACATACAGGTGCTGTACGTTTCGGGTGAGGAATCCGCAAAACAGATCAAGATGAGGGCTGAACGCCTCGGCGTCAGAAATGCGGCTGTTTCAGTCTTTACCGAGACATGTTTCGAGGTGATAGGGCAATTGCTCAGAGACGAGAAGCCGGATTTTGTAGTTATCGATTCGATACAGACCATATTCAGTTCGGCGCTGGCTTCGTCGCCGGGCAGCGTAGGCCAGGTCAGGGATGTGACCACCGGTTTGATGCGGATTGCAAAAGAAGCCGGTATTTCGGTGGTGGTCGTCGGACATGTGACAAAAGAAGGCGCCATCGCAGGTCCGAAGGTGCTGGAGCATATAGTGGACACCGTCCTGTATTTCGAAGGTGAAAAAAATATCAGTTACAGGATCCTGAGGGCAGTCAAAAACAGGTTTGGCTCGACTAACGAAATCGGGATATTCGAAATGGGTGACAGCGGACTCAAAGAAGTTGTTAATCCTTCGGCTGCGCTCCTGTCAGGCAGATCGCCGGATGTGCCCGGTTCCGCAGTTGTCGCCGGTATGGAAGGCACAAGGCCTGTTTTGCTTGAGATACAGGCGCTGGTGTGTCCTACGGGATTCGGGACCCCGCGGAGGATGACGGTCGGTCTGGATTACAACCGTGTTGCGATACTTCTTGCCGTATTGGAAAAGACAGCGGGGATGCGGCTTCACGATCTTGATACATATGTCAGTGTCGCCGGCGGTTTGAAAATGGAGGAGCCGGCTTGTGACCTGGGGATAATCGCCGCCGTGGCGTCAAGCCTGAGGAACACGGTGCTCGATCCTGAAACGGTCTTTATAGGCGAGGTAGGGCTCACCGGCGAAGTAAGGGCCGTGAACCAGGTCGACAGAAGGATATCTGAAGCGGCAAGACTCGGATTCAGGACGTGTATTTTACCCGGAGCATGTGCGGATAAGGCTGGGCAGGTAAAGAATCCCGCCAATCCCGTCAAGAATCCTGCCGGCATAGATATCATGCCTGTCTCCCACATAAGGGATATGCTCGATGCGATACTGTGACGACGAACTTTTTGACAACATAATCAATTTATTGTATACTTTAACGTGTTAACTGACGGTAATAGAGGGTAATAATAGCAGACTTCTTAGGACAGCCTTTAATCTACTAATGATTTTCGAAGTATAATAAATTATACGGATTCATTTATGGGAGTCCCTTTATGTATAATGTCGGGGATAAAATCGTATACCCGATGCATGGCGCGGGAGTCATAGAATCAATAGAAGAGCGGGAAATATTAGGCCGGAAACAGAGCTACTACATATTGAAATTGCCTTTGGGCGACATGAAGGTGCTTATCCCTATTTGCAGTGTCGAAGATATAGGAATCCGTGGGATAATTGACGAGGGCGACGTAATGAAGGTATTCAAGATATTGCAGGAACAGGAAGTGAATGTCACAGCCAATTGGAATAAGCGATACAGGGAAAATATGAACAAGATAAAGAGCGGCAGTATTTTTGAGGTGGCTAAAGTCGTACGGGCGCTGATGCTGCGCGATAAGGAGAGGGGTCTTTCCACGGGTGAAAGGAAGATGCTCGGAAGCGCCAGACAGATACTCATAAGCGAATTGGTGCTTGTGAAGAAAATGGATATTTTTGAGATCGAGGGTATTATAGACAATTATGTCGGCGCTTGACGATTGTTCCGGAATATGTCTGGCAGGGAGCTGTTAAATGTTGAATAAGGCTATTAAAGTTTCGTTTGCCATCATAGGCACATTGACAGGTTATACTCTCATCAGAGTGATATTGCCTCCTGATTTTTACGGCAATTCTCCTGTTTTTGGCATAGGCATTTATGTTGCTGCGACATTTGCTTCGGCGGCAACCTTCTATCTGACCGGGGGCAAGATAATTGAAGTCACCATATCCGCGATAGAAAAGTTTGAGGCGGTAATCCAGCGTTTGACTTTATACGAGATGGTCGTGGGCGCCGGCGGACTTATGATAGGGCTTGTGATCGCCAATCTGGTCACGTTGCCGATCAGCAAGGTCAATTTTATCGGATTGCCGGTGTGTATAGCCGCCAATATCCTTTTTGGCTATATCGGTGTATTCGTTGTTTCCCGCAAGAGCGGAGAGAACATTATCAAATCTTTCAGAGGCAGGATGAACTCTTCTGTGAAGACCGACAAGAGCGAATGTCGCCTCAAGATACTTGACACCAGCGCGATCATTGACGGAAGGATCGCGGATATATGCCGCAGTGGCTTTATGAACGGGGAGCTTGTGCTTCCGCAGTTCATACTGGAGGAACTGAGACATATCGCGGACTCGTCAGACGCCCTCAAACGCAGCCGCGGCCGCAGGGGGCTCGATGTGATCGCGATCCTGCGGAATGAACTCGGGTATCCTGTCCGGATCGACAATACCATAAGCGGCGTATCGCAGGAGGTCGACATCGAAATACTCAACCTTGCGAAGAAGCTCAATGCGCAGGTCATCACCACCGATTACAACCTCGGCAAGGTAGCCTGCGTACAGGGAGTGCAAGTTCTGAACATCAATGAACTGGCAAATTCGGTTAAGCCCATAGCCATCCCTGGCGAAGAGATGGTCGTGCAGGTCGTCAAGGATGGCAAGGAAAACGGACAGGGCATCGGATATCTCGGCGACGGGACGATGATCGTCGTGGACGGCGGCAGAAAGCTCATCGGTGAAAACGTCAGCGTTTTAGTGACCAGTGTGCTGCAGACATCAGCCGGAAGGATGATCTTTGCAAAACCCAAGTATTCAATTGAAAGGGTAATCTGAAAATAAGCACATATGCTATTATTCCGGCAGCCGGTTCCGGCAGCCGCATGAATCTTGATTATAACAAACAATTTGCCGAAATCGCCGGCATCCCGATGCTGGCAAGGACACTAACGGCATTTGAGGAATGCCGTTTGATTGATGCGGTCGTTGTGGCAGCCAGTGAAAAAGAAATAATTGATGTCAGGAATAATATTATCGTTCCATATGGTTTTAAGAAAGTAAAATCCCTTATCGCCGGAGGTAAAAGAAGGCAGGATTCAGTACGTCTGGCTCTTGACGAGGTGATCGGACGCCTTAAGGCCGGGCCTGATGATATTGTGGTCATACATGACGGAGCAAGGCCTTTCATAAGAGGAGATATCATCGTTGATAGCATCCTTGCCGCAAAGGAATACGGTGCTTCATGCGTTGCCGTTCCTGTCAAGGATACCGTAAAAATTGCAGATGAAGGCGGTTATATCAGTGAGACCCTTGAACGCCAGAAACTCTGGTCGATTCAGACTCCTCAGTCATTTAGCTGCGCTCTTTTGATCCGGGCTTATGAAAAAGCCGCTCAAGACGGTTTTTACGGCACTGATGACTGCATGCTCGCCGAGCGTATCGGAGCCCGGATCAGACTTGTCATGGGAAGCTATGACAACATCAAGGTCACAACGCCCGAAGACCTGTATATCGCAGATTCTCTCGCCTTAAGGATCAATTGCTCCTGAAGGCCGCTTCCTCTTCAGCTTCCCCTTCCTATTCCGCGGTTACGCATGCAAAAACCTGTATACCTTTTCCTTTGCCGAATTCAGTCAATCCTTCCCCGGAAGTTGCGGTTATGCCGATTTTTGTTTCATCCGCGCCGGTGATGCGGGATATGTTCTTCTTTATTTGATCCATGATCGGCGTTATTTGCGGAGTGGCGCATTCGACAGATATGGAAATGCCTGTAATCTTCATTTGCTTCAGATTTTCGAAAGAACGCAGCAGATATGCGGAACTGTCGGTTATTCCCTTTTTCATGCACATCTCATCGCTTACCACCCCGAGTATATTCACGCCGGTTATGCCGGATATGGCGTTTGTGACGGCATGAAGGATGACGTCGGCGTCGCTGTTGCCTTTCAGAGGGGGATGTCCGTCGATTGTAACGCCGCCGAGGACCAGTTTTTTCTTTTTGTCTGAAAAATCGAACCTGTGGCTGTCCTGCCCTATTCCTACCCTCAAGAGTATCACCCCCGCAGATGGCCTGTAACTTAGCACTTGTCAATAAGAATTATAACCTATAAAATGTTAAATTGTAAGGAGGTATACCGATGAGGCTGTCACAATTGTTTATTCCCACATTGAGGGAAGTACCCGCAGAAGCCGAAGTCCCAAGCCATCAGCTGATGCTGCGCGCCGGATTGATGCGCAAGCTTGCGTCAGGCGTCTACTGTTTCCTTCCGCTCGGTTACAGGATTTTCCGAAAGATCGAGGATATCATCAGGCAGGAAATGGACAGGGCCGGGGCCCAG
>CAYWGM010000018.1:17274-32291 GCA_964457875.1 uncultured Eubacteriales bacterium
TAAAAACGTTAATTTTCCGAGGGATTTCAAGGCCGGAATCATCAAAGACATCCGAAGCATTGAGAAAGGGGATCCCTGCCCCGTCTGCGGGGCTCCTGTCGAGATATCGATGGGTATTGAAGTCGGTCATGTGTTCAAACTCGGTACAAAATACAGCAAGGCGATGAAATGCGTATACCTTGACGAAAACGGGGACGAGAACCCGATGGTGATGGGCAGTTACGGCATAGGCGTCGGACGCACCATGGCTGCGGTCATCGAGCAGAATCACGACGATGACGGAATCATCTGGCCTATGGGCATCGCCCCGTATCATGTCATAATAATACCCGCGAACCTGACGGATGCGGTACAGATGACGGCAGCCCGGACACTGTATGATGATTTGCGCACTGCCGGGATTGAAACACTTTTCGACGACAGGGACGAAAGGACGGGAGTCAAATTCAAGGATGCGGATCTTGTTGGCATACCCGTCAGGGTCGTCGCCGGGAAAAAAGCCGGTTCGGGCATTCTGGAGATCAAATTGCGGGCGTCCCGGCAGATTGATGAAATCGCTGCCGGCGAGGCTGTTACGTTCATTAAGGAAATCATTGATAAACATGCGCAATAATAAATATTTCTCCTCATTTTGCTAATACTATATTCTGCCGGTTGTTTCCCAATCCGGCAAAATGGAAGAATTAGCGGAGGTATTTATGAAAAGGAAGTTAGCTTTTTTAATTGTGCTTGCGATGATAATTTCGTTCGCGCCTGTCTTCCTGCCCGGTGCCGGCAGGAATGCCGAGGCTGCGCCTTCTCTCTCAAGCTTTTTTACCCAAGGGACCTGTACGGCAAGTGTCCTTAATTTCAGACAGGGACCGTCTACAGATTATCCTGTCATCTGCAAGCTGGTAAAAGGGCAGAATGTCCAAATTCTTGCAAAGGTTGGCAACTGGTATGCGTGCTATGACCCGAAAACCGGCTGTTGCGGAGCTGTTTCAGGAAATTACCTTAAACTGACGGGAACTGCGCCTGCACCCAAAACTACGCCAATGGCTTCACCGAAACCTTCGCCGAAGCCTTCGGCTGTACCGTCCGTGCCGGTGGACACCCAGCTCAGCCAGGATGAGCAGACATTGCTGAACCTGGTCAACAAGGCAAGGGCTAATGCAGGAGCGGGAGCATTGTCAGCTGACAGCGGGGTTATGAAGACCGCCAGGCTTAAGGCGAAAGATATGGTGGACAACAACTATTTTTCGCATCAATCGCCGACGTACGGATCGCCATTCGATATGATGAAGGATTTCGGCGTCACCTTTATGACTGCCGGTGAGAATATCGCCGGAAACAGGACGGTTGAGGGCGCTTTCAACGCCTGGATGGGCTCGTCGGGCCATAAGGCCAATATACTGAATCCAAAATTCAATTTCTGCGGTATAGGTATAGTTCCGAGCCCGACTTACGGAAAGATATTGGTCCAGCAGTTTATCGGGCGATGATTCTTTGATCGGCAAGCGGTGCAAGGCATACGGCCTTCACCGCTTCTGATCTGGAAATCAGGAGTCACCTCAAATATCTTGCCGTCCAGATAATCGAGCGGGCTGTTCCGACCGCTAGTAAATACCAGTTTGTATGCGCATAGAGCCTGCCGTTTCATGCCATATTTTTTATTGATGCTGTTGATACCATATTTACCGTCGCCTATGACAGGATGGCCGATATATGCGAGATGGGCGCGTATCTGGTGTGTCCGGCCTGTCATGAGTTCGATTTCCAGTCTTGTTATTTCTTTATCGGTCCATAAAACGCGGTAATGGGTGGCAATCTCCTTACCTTTAGGGATTTTCCCCTTATTGATGAAGACCTTCGACTGTTTCTCATCCTTGACCATATAATCGACAAGAATACCTTCACTCTTCTCCATCGACCCTGAAACCAGGCATTGATAATACTTTTTTATGCCTTTGTTTTTGAATTTATCCAGCAGTATATCAAGGCTTTGTTTGTTTTTGGCGATGACCACAAGACCTGATGTGTTCCTGTCTATCCTGTGGCATAGATGACAGTCTTCTGATGAAAGGTATTCGGCCACTCTGTCGATTAAAGGTTTCGTCGAATCGTTTTTGCCGGAATGCACGGGTATGCCCTGTTCTTTATTCACTATTATCAATTGTTTATCTTCATATACTACCGAAAAACCTGGGTTTTTGGCCTGTGTCTGCCTTTTAGGCAGCCCGTCAAGCACATCATCCGCAATAAATATTTCTATATTATCACCACTCTTCAGGATAGTTTTCCTGTCCGCCCGCGTGCCGTTGACCCTGATATCCTTAAGGCGGAATGCCTTGAACAGCGCGTTTTCAGGCATGTTTCTGAAAATATCCTTTATAGTGTTGTCCAGTCTCTTGCCGTCGTGTCTTTCATTAATTCTAAATTGCCTCATAATATGATTATAACAGGTAAACATAAGTTGACAAAGTTAACCATTTATTTTTTATTTATTACCTATGCAGAAAATGGTATAATTATGGCCATGGTACGAAAGAGATCAATTTTAATTAGTTATATTGCTACAGTATTCATAACCGTTTTTGTTTTCTGTCCTTTCACGTCAAATGCGGCGTCCGTCATCCTCAAATACGGGATGGAAGGAAGCGAAGTGAAGCAATTGCAAAAGAATTTGCAACAACTCGGTTATTTCAATGCAGAGCCTACCGGTTATTTTGGCGATGTGACCCTTGCGTCGGTCAGGAGCCTTCAGAAAAAAAACAGTCTTGATGCGGACGGTATTGTCGGGAAAGACACCTACGCGCTGATATCAAGGCTTATCGGCTTTCGTGCCGCCGCCGTAAACACTTCCGGGGTATTGAAGGAAGGTATGGAAGGGTCCCTGGTGGTAAAGCTGCAGAATGATCTCAGTAAATTGGGTTTCTTTGATCATGTCGTCACCGGATATTTCGGCACCGTAACCACCGCGTCGGTCAGGCAGTTCCAAAAGGCTCGCGGTATCGGCATGGACGGCATTGTGGGTAAAGTCACTTCCGGGCTTATTTCAGAGCTGGTATCGGCTTTGGGAAACGGTACGGCCGCTGTTGATTCATCGGCGCAGACGGGCAACAAATTTCTGAGGAAATGGTTCGGCGATGTCGATAAGGTCTTTGCTATCGGCATGGTTGCGGAAGTATACGATATTCTGACCGGAAGGACTTTCATGATCAAGCGTACTTATGGGGAGAACCACGCCGATTGTGAAACAGTCACCAGCGAAGATACCGCGAAAATGAAGCAAATATACGGTGGGGATTGGACATGGTCGCGCAGGCAGGTCATAATCTCATTCGACGGCATCAGGCTTGCGGCGTCGATGGCCGGTTTACCGCATGCCGGAAATGAGGATTATCCCGCCAACAGGTATGTCAGTTCGCGCAGCGGCGGATACTCAGGCGGAGAGAACCTTGACTCGGTAAAAGGCAACAATATGAGCGGGCATTTTGATGTGCATTTTCTAAACAGCAGGACGCACGGTACGAATAAGGTCGACGTCAAGCATCAGGAGACTCTGATGAAAGCTGCGCAATGGGCGGAGAAAAACCTGAAGTGAGCAACCATTCCTTTGACATTGGCCGAATATCAGTAGGTCCGGGAGTTTCGGAGAATGTACCGGATTTTATTGCGGACTGCGGTCAATCCAATCAGATATTCCTTGTTGCAGATAATAATACATATAAAGTGCTTGGAGCCAAGATAGAACGGCTGCTTGCAAAAAAAGGCCTCAAAATCGGCAGTTACATCTTTGATGACGTCGTGCCTGTGATACCCGATGAAAGATCGGTCGGCAGGCTTTTGATCCGACTGGACAGGGACGCCTCGCTTATAGTCACCGTAGGTTCGGGCACTCTTAATGATATTTCCAGAGTGGTCAGCCATAAGACCGGAATACCTTATATAATTGTGGCAACAGCGCCATCGATGGACGGATACGCGTCAACATCGTCTCCGATAATCATCGACGGCAAAAAAACGTCCATATTCTGCCATTCCCCTCACATGATAATAGCTGATACCGATATTCTCAAAGAGGCTCCTTTCGTGATGCTGCAGGCAGGTTTCGGCGATATTATCGGCAAATACACATCTCTTGCCGATTGGAAACTGGCAAATAAAGTGAAAGGTGAATATTACTGCGACAAAATTGCGGATATTGTCAGAAATGCGATCGATAAGTGTGTTCCGAACATCGAAGGGATAACCCGACGAGATGAAGAGGCGATAAGATCAGTAACCGACGGTCTTATCTTGTCAGGTACGGCCATGGGAATGGCGCAATCGACGAGACCCGCATCGGGGACCGAGCACCAGCTAGCCCATTATTGGGAAGGTGAAGCCATATCAAAGGGGCTTGATCATCCGCTGCATGGAATCTTGGTGGGAGTCGGCACGCATGTGGCGTCGCTGGCCTATGCATTCTTAAAGGACAGATTGCCTGCAGGAATCGAACCTCCTTCACCTTCGTTTATTACGGGTTTGCTGGACAGGATCGGGGCCCCTTCCGGACCGGTCGACATTGGTATGGACAGGCAGCTGTTCTACGAGAGTATAATGCGCGCCGCGGAAGTAAGACCGAGATACACTGTGTTGCGGCATGCCATGGAACTTGGAGCTGCAGAGGAGCTGGCCGAATACTTGACAGGTGTTTTCTATAATGCTATATGATAAAGACTCGGCTGAATACGGCCGATGCAAGCAATATGCGGATGCATACAATTCCGGTAAGGATATCAGGGCTGTAGTCTATCCAAAAAAGCTGTTCGTGCTGGATATGGACGGGACTTTTTATCTTGGCGGCAGATTGTTCGGCGGCTCGCAGGCATTTATAAGGAGCGTCGCTTCTTCAGGACGGGACTTTCTTTTCTTCACGAACAATTCATCCGGGTCTGCTGTCCACTATTGTGATAAGCTGCGTGGAATGGGCTTTGACATCCCCAGGAAAAGGATAATGACCTCGGGCGAAGTGACCATAGATTATCTTAATGCGGAATTCCCCGGAAAGAGGGTATACCTGATGGGCACCGCATCACTTACGGAAGATTTCATCAGAGGCGGAATCAAAATAGTAGAAGATGATCCTGATATCGTGGTGCTGGGTTTCGATACATCCATGACTTATGAGAAGATAGCGAAAGCGTGTGATTTCATAACGGGTGGGGCGGTTTTCCTCGCTACGCACCCCGATGTCAACTGCCCGGTAGAAAACGGATTTGTACCTGATTGCGGGGCAATGTGCGCCATGATCAAAGCCTCGGCCGGCATTGGGCCCGAGTTCCTCGGCAAACCTTCAAGGCATACGGTTGACGCCATTACCAGGAGGACAGGTCTGAGCAGGAATGAAATAATTTTCGTCGGCGACAGGTTATACACCGATATAGCCGTCGGCAGCAAACATGGAGCTGCTACGGTACTTGTCCTGTCCGGCGAGACCGTTCCGGGTGATATTGAAAAGAGTCCCTTCAAACCAGATGTGACAGTACCTTTCCTTTCCGATCTTATTCCGTATCTTGTTGCGGCGGGAACTGCCGATAATATATAATACAGAGATGGACTTGATAAAAAAGCTTATCGAAGAGTTTGGATTAAAATCCTGGCAGGTGCAGAACACCGTCAATCTTATAGACGGGGGCAATACCATACCTTTTATTGCGCGTTACCGCAAAGAAGCGACGGGAGAATTGGATGACCAGCTTCTGAGAGAATTTAACGACAGATATGGTTGTTTACGCAACCTTGAGAGCAGGATGGAGGAAGTCAAAAAATCGATTGATGCCCAGGGGAATCTCACAGATGACGTTGCGTCCGCAATCGACAACGCCCGCACTCTTCAGGAGATAGAAGACATATACAGGCCTTTCAAACCCAAACGGCGCACAAGGGCAATGATTGCAAGGGAAAAAGGTCTTGAACCGCTTGCTTCCTTTATTATGCGGCAGGAACATGCAGATCGGGACGCATGTACATTGGCGTCCGATTTTGTCGATCCGCAGAAAGGCGTCGACACTGTCGATGATGCCATACATGGTGCGATGGATATTATTTCCGAGGATATTTCTGATGACCCCGGATGCAGGAAGATCGCGAGGTCGCTGGCGTTCAGGTTCGGTATCGTCAGGACTGAGGCAAAGAAAAAAGATGAGGACTCCGTATACAGGATGTATTACGGTTATTCCGAACCTGTATCACGTATTGCGGGGCACAGGGTGCTTGCCCTGAACAGGGGGGAAAAGGAAGAATACCTGAAAGTATCTGTGGACATGCCCGAGGCTGAAATTTTATTCAGGCTTGATGAAAAATTAGTTAAAAAACCGCCGACAGTTAATTCCCGATATGTATCAGATGCAATTAAGGACTCGTATACAAGGCTTTTGGCGCCTTCAGTCGAAAATGAGATCAGGGGCGAATTGACGGATAATGCCCGTGAACAGGCATTAAAAGTATTTGCCCGTAATTTGAGCAATCTGCTCCTGCAGCGGCCTTTGAAGGAAATGGCCGTCTTAGGCTTGGATCCCGGATACAGGACCGGATGCAAGCTTGCGGTCGTCGACGGCGTGGGTAACCTGCTCGATACTGGAGTGATATACCCCAATCCGCCTCAAAGCAAATTCGAGGAATCCGGATTCATTGTCCGTAATATGATAACTAGACATTCGGTTTGTGTCGTGGCTATTGGCAACGGGACGGCTTCAAGGGAAGCTGAGCAGTTTATCGCCGGGGTGCTTGAGGAGTTTGGCGGTAGTGTCCGTTATGCGATCGTAAATGAAGCCGGCGCTTCTGTTTATTCGGCGTCAAAGCTTGCCGCCGGCGAATTTCCTGATTACGACGTCTCGCTGAGGAGCGCCGTATCTATTGCGCGCAGATTACAGGACCCCCTTGCGGAACTTGTAAAGATCGATCCTAAATCAATAGGCGTAGGCCAGTACCAGCATGATATGAACCAGAAAAGGCTTGATGAAACCCTTGCGGGGGTTGTCGAAGACTGTGTCAACAGTGTGGGGGTAGACGTAAACACCGCGTCGCTGCCGCTTTTGTCGTATGTGTCCGGGATAAATTCCGCGGTGGCAAAAAACATCATCGAGTATAGGAAAAGCAAGGGCAAATTCCGCAGCAGAGAAGATCTGCATTATGTCGATAGGCTCGGAGACAGGATTTTTGAGCAGTGCGCCGGTTTTTTGAGGATATCTTCCGGCGAAAACATACTGGATAATACGGGAGTGCATCCGGAATCCTATCCTGCGGCTCTCAAGCTTTTAAAGCTTATGGGATACAGCCTGGATGATGTGAGGGAGATGAAGATCGCCGGACTGGAGTCAAGAATGTCTCAATTCGGGCTTAAAAACCTGACGGCACAGATAGGGGTTGGCGAACCCACATTATCGGATATAGCGGCGGAGCTTCTCAAGCCGGGAAGGGATCCGCGTGACGAACTGCCGCAACCGGTTCTTCGCTCTGATATCCTCGAATTAGATGATTTGAGGAAAGGAATGGTACTGACGGGTACTGTAAGGAATGTCGCTGATTTTGGCGCTTTCGTGGATATTGGCGTCCACCGTGACGGTTTTGTTCATAAATCCGAATTCAGCGCTCCTGGAATTTCGGCAGGCGATATAGTAAGAGTCCGGGTCATTGATGTCGATACCGGGCGGAAGAGGATTTCGTTGGGCATGAAAGGATTGGACTGATATATGAATACTTTGATGGCTTCATTCTATTCGGTTTATAGGAGACCTTTGATCATATTTATAATCGGGACGACAGCTTTTACGATTGCGCTGGTGAATCACTTCAATCCGGTCATGCCAATATTATCGGGATTAGACGCAATCGGGACTAATAATTTCCTCAGCTCGGCGATATCTATGCTGCAATACCTGTGGGAGCCCAATATCGTCGTGAAAGCGGTCGCAGCTCTTATCACTGTCAGCGCAATAGCCGCATTGCTCTTAAGCGGTATTTTCTCGGGTTGCTTCAATATGATCGGCAATTCCGTCGCAGAACGCCCTGTTGTAAAAGGCGAATTCATTGCCGGTTTCAAAAAATATTATTGGCGTCTGGTCACGATAAATATCCGGGTATTCCTGATCTATTCGGTTTATATAATGCTTGTATCAGTAGCAGTTGTGCCTTCGCTTGCATTGACCAGAGCCGCTACCGGAAGCAGGCCGCAGATGTTTTTAGCGGCGATATTCGTTGATACGCTTACTGTATTTGTATTGTTCTTCAGTTCCATGTTCCTGCGCATCTATACATTATATTGGTATCCGGCCTTATATAATGGCTTCGGGAATGCGTTCGCCCCGGCAAAACGTATTGCCGACAGCCACTTCTGGAAGATCGTACGCGCCTTCCTTTGTTTTGATATGATTTTCATCTTATTCCACCTGCTTGCCGGACGGATTTTCCCCGGTGCTTCCGCACTGTCCTTTTTCCTTAAGTGGCTGTTCAATACACTGTATTTCAGTATCTATTCATCCTATATTTTTAATTCATTTTCCGTATATGTCATTTCGCGAAATTGTGCTTCCCGATCCTGATTATTATCGGCCTTGACCATATCCATTTGCTTGTGGCTGTTGCAGGATTATAATAGTAAACGCAGCCGTATGTCGGATCCCACCCGTTCAGAGCGTCTTTTGCCGCGTTTATCGCATTGCTGTTAGGCTCCAGGTTTATCTGCCCGTCGTTCACCGCGTCAAATGCGCCCGGCTGATAAATTACTCCCGCTATGGTCTTCGGAAACCGGCTGTCCCTGGTTCTGTTCAAAACCACCGCGCCCACGGCCACTTGTCCGATGTATGGTTCTCCTCTCGCCTCCGCATGGATCAGGTGCGCAAGAAGATCCGAATCCCTGCTGCCGGCGCTGCTTTGCGTGTTTCCCGCTGAGGTTTTTCCTGTCGGAAGCCCTATTGCTGATAATGTTTCAGGCCCTGCCACGCCGTCTACGACCAATCCGTTTTTATACTGGAACAGCTTGACGGCCTTAAAGGTCAAATACCCGTAAATGCCATCGACCCTGCCTTTATAATATCCCCATTGGGCAAGCCTGTATTGAATGTTTTTGACTTCCTGGCCGGTAGAACCGTAATATGAGATCGTAGCCCTGCTGAAGCTGAAGATATCGGTCACCTGATATCTGAATAGATAAACAGGCAGAAGTATCATCAACGAAATCAGGATCGACAGTATCAGCCGCCTGACCGGTTTTTCTTTTGAAGCGTTTTTCATGGTTCGCTCCTGTATACTGTATAGTATCTCTGTATAGTATCTGTTATTCCTGTCTTTTATAGTTTGCATTTAACGCACGAAAATACCTATGATTTGAACAGTTTTTTAAAATCAAAAAAGATATAGATCAGCAAGATCAGGAAAAGCTCGTCTTCCATGCCTTCATCCAGCAGAATGATTATCAGGAAGAATAATATGATTTCTTCGGTACCGATATTCTTGCCAAAGATTTTAAACAGGCCCTTTTTCGGCGTCTGCTGTTTTTCTGCCAAATCATGCTTGAATGCGAACATCTTTGGACGGGAGCTCCTGAGGAATTGCTTCTCAGGCTCGGATGGAAGCGGAATATCCTCGGCAGTGACGGCTTTTAGGGCCGGTTCCGCCTCATTCTTCCGTTCGTCGCTTTTCTCCGTCCTCGGAGGGTATCTATTCATCGGATAGGGGCGTCTCTGATACATAGTCCACCTGTCAGGAACTTCTCTCATCATTGTTAACAAGCATTTTCGATAACCTTGAAAGGCGCAGAAGCTGTATGCAGTTCGAAGCCTTTTCCTGCCTTGCCTTGTTCAGGAAAGGCCTTATCGCTGAAAGCAGGTTGATGTTACGGTCGTTTGAGGTATTCAGGCCGTCAATCATTCTTTTTATCCCGAACAGTAATTCCATATCATCATCTCCGCGGTTTTTTATACCGTCGCCTGCAGGTCCGCCGGCTTTATCCGTTTCTGTTTTGTCCGTTTCTGTTTTGTCCGCACTATCTGCTGATGATGATCCGACAAAAGCGGAAATCAAGTTTGAGATATTATCGGGTATCTTATCTTTACCGAGCAGATCGACTATCTGCATTATTTTTGAATTAAGATTGTCATCCATTTATTAAAGCCTCGTTAATCTTGCGCATCACTCCATTATACTCAGTTCTTATTGAATATGATGCTTTTTATTTTATCGACCACAAATTCGCCTTTGTCGCCAAGGAGGTCTTTGAGGACATCCAGGTCTTTATCCGTCACTTGTGACTTTACTTCATCCAGATTTAATTTCATTTCTGATATCTTTTTTTCATCGAACTCATTAATTTTTTGCATCATTTCAGCGGTATCCATTTCTCCCAGCTTTTTTGCTAATTCTGCCGTATTGCCGCTTTTAAGCATCTCAAGCGCTGCGTTGATTTTTGCCTTCAATACCGTTTCATCGATTTTTGAGAATATCCCGCCTAATCCTGCCCAGTTGATTTTCTGACCTTTATCCATAAATCATATACCTTCCGGAAATAAAATTACTCAGTATAATAAATATGAACCAGTAATTTATGATATGATATATTCTATGTATGATGTGGTAATTATCGGGAAAGGACCTGCAGGCGTTTCTGCGGCGCTTTACACTGTAAGGGCAAATCTCAGGACTCTTGTGGTGGCCAGAGGCAGCAGTCCTGTTGAAAAGTCGGAAAAAATCAGCAACTATTACGGCTTTCCGGATGGCGTCAGCGGACCGGAGCTTATCGCAAAGGGCGAGGATCAGGCCATGCGTCTGGGTGCGGAGTTTATCCGGGATGAAATCACCGGCATAGAAAAACTTGACATGTTCTATGTAAAGGGTTCCAAAGACAGCTATCAGGCAAGGGCCGTTCTGATAGCCACAGGCTTGCCGTACGGAAAGATGAGCGTAGCAAATATGGAGAAATTCATCGGGAAAGGCGTCAGTTATTGTCCGACCTGCGATGGATTTTTTTATAAAGATATGAAGGTCGGGGTAATAGGCAGCAGAGATTTCGCCATTCACCAGGCGCTTGAGTTGAAGACTGTGACAAATGATATCACCATATTTACTAATGGGGATAAACTGTATCTGACAGGACATTACGTCGAAGCTGCCAAGAGTTTTATAATCAATGAAAAGGTCATACTTAGGCTGGATGGCGGTGAGTACCTTGAAAAGATATGTTTTCAGGATGGCGCCGAAGAAAAAGCGGACGGGATCTTCCTTGCCTTTGAAAGCGCCGGCGGCGCCGATTTTGCCAGGCAGCTCGGCGTTGTTACAAACGGAACGGCTATTGCTGTAGATAATATGCAGAAAACAAGCAAAGAAGGCCTATTTGCAGCCGGCGACTGTACCGGCGGTGTCCGGCAGATATCGGTTGCCGTCGGACAAGGAGCAGTAGCAGGTAAGAAAATCATTGAATATCTATACAAGATTTGAACGGAGGGTATAATGTTACTGGGCAATTTGCTTAATTTTGATGAATCAACTGAATTCCGCAGTCTCCGTAAAAATTATGCCATGGTATTCTCTGAGGTGTTTCAGGATATACTTAACTTTATCATGGCTGATGTGGACTGCTCTTACCGGATCTCTGTCGGTACTGACTCGCAAGTGGGTTCAAAGACGGTTTTTGTTTCCTGTATCCATATACACCGTATAGGGAAAGGCGCTATCGGATTTCTGCATAAAAGTGAAATTCCGAGACGCGTAAAAAGCCTCAGAGAGAAGATATACCTTGAAACATGTGCGAGTCTTCAGCTTGCATATCTATTTGACAGCATGAGGATCTCTGAGTTATGCCACGCCGTTAGTTCAAGCAGCACGACACAGGGGGTCAGTTTTGAGTTCCATATAGATATTGGCAGTAAAGGGCAAACAAAAACTTTAATAAGCGAAATGGTAGGCATGGTGAAGTGCCTTAATTTCGAACCGAAAATCAAACCCGACAGCTATTGCGCAAGCTGCTTTGCAGACCGTTATACCAAAGCCATGTAATATCTTCACCATGCCTTATTGTTCCGGCAATCAATCAAAATTGAAGTATTCTTCGTAATCAAGGCCTTTTGACTTGCAGAACCTTATGATAGCGCCGGCAAGTTTTTTCCCTCCGCCAATGCCTTTTTTCAAGAACCTGTACAGATGCGAAGGATCAACATTTAATTCTCTCCCGAATTTATTAAAATTTCCATCACAGTATTTATTCATTAGTTCCATTACCTTTTCCCTGTTTATTTCCATATACAATGCCTCCTCTCGTTTATCTGCAAGTATGGTCTCCTGCAGTCTTTTATTATTTTATTCAACATAGAAATTTTTAATAATATTTTTTGTAATACATGATTTACATTTAAATACTACCATTAAATCTTTCCATTGTCAACCAAATAATACAAATATAACATTAAATTTATGTTAAAAAGTCAGAAACTTTTTGATATAATACATGGGGGTGAATTTGCTTGGAACGACTGGGTAATCTTATAAAAAACAGGCGAAAAGAACTTGGGTTGTCATTAAGGGACTTTGCGAGAAGATGCGGTATGAGCCATTCTTATATAAAGAATCTTGAATCAGGAGATCCAAGGAGCGGAAAGCCTATATTGCCTACCTTTCCGACATTGAAAAAACTCGCATGTGTTTTTGATATGCCTTTGGAAGAATTCCTGCTAAAAATCGGTTATATATATAATCATTATATTGATGCCGATTGTTATACTTTTATTGAGGACAGCGAGATAACCGGATTCATTTCAAATCCTGACAACATAGATTATGTAAGGCTTGCCAAAGAAATGCGTGATCATGGCGTCGATATCGGCATCGTCAGGGAAAACATAACAAAATTCCGATCCGGTAAGTAAACCCAAAAATAATAGTGTTACGCAAAAGCAACATTCCAGCAGAGGTTCTTCGAACATTTGCATAAAAAAAGAATACCTGCATGACTTTTAATGGGGTGATAATGTCATTTATGCAGGTATTGTACTATTGCAAGCACGTAACATCTTATTTAATACATACCATATTTGTAACATCTATGCAACACTTATTTTCAAATAATTAGAGAAATTATTTCAAAATCATCCAGCATATTATAAAATCTTATCGGGTGGTAATGTCAGATGGCCGATATCGGCATATATATTAGAGAACTGCGCAGGGCGAAAAACTACAGCGCAAGAAAATTAGCCATGGTCACCGGTGTAAGTCATGCTACCATTAGCCGGCTTGAAGCAGGTTTGACCAAACCCAATCTTGAAACGTTGAAAAAACTGTCATCGCATCTTGGTGTGGATTATACGAGGCTTCTTGAGCAGGCTGGCTATCTTGACGGAGAATCGGGTACGTTTTATATAAGGGACAGCTCTTCCAACAGTTTAAACCATGGGCAGAAGTATTTATTTGATCATATAAGGGATAAGTCTCTCAGGGATTGGATAAGCGACCCCTCAAGCCTGCAATATCTGAAATTTGCAAAAAGCCTATATGACATAGGTATAGATCCTAAATTTGTTTATGAAGGCTTCATATCCAAAATATTCCGAAAAAAGCCCTGATATCGTAAGTCATACTATTTCCCGCGCCGGCATAAAAATATCATAAGACATATCGCACTAATTTAAGGGGTGGCTGTAATGCCCAGAAAACTTGCCTTATTTATTGCTTTTGCAATGATCATGCTGATGACGTCCGCATGCGGCGTGCTGCAGAAACTCGGCCTGATAGGGGATGATGCCGATCTGCGCCCGGTGAGCAGCATCGTAATGAGTGAAGAGGATGCCAAATTACTTTCTGATAAGGTAGCGCTGCATATATATTTTGCTAATCCCGACAATACGAAATTGAGCCTGCAAATACGCTATATACCTGTAACCGAAGCAAAAAAAAGCGTTAATAATCTTGCATCTGCCATTGTCAGAGAATTGCTGAGCGGACCAGGACCAAATACCGCCCTGAAACAAGTCATCCCGACCGGAACCAGACTTTTGGCGCCTGTCAGTGTCGATAACAGTGTTGCTGCGGTAAATCTCTCAAATGAATTTGTAAATAATCATCCGGGCGGCAAGCTTGCGGAACAGCTGACCATCTATTCGATTGTCAATTCGCTTACAGAAATAAAAGAAATCAGCAAAGTGAAATTCCTTGTTGAAGGTAAAGCAAGAACAGAATACAAAGGCAGCTTTCAATTTGACGCGCCTTTCCCGAGAGCCGCATCCATGATAGAGAGGACGCCGTCAGCAGTATCTGAGCAGGAGGTGCCCACGGCAAATGATCCTGATGATGGAGATAGTGAAGAATTGCTTGAATGAACCGGTTTAATCTCATATAATAAATACTGCCTGTATTATTTCAAAGGTGGGTAACAGATTTGAAGATACTAGCAGTATCGGATTATGAGGAGCCGTACATATGGGATTATTTCGATAAAGATCGTTTCCGGGATGTGGAGATGATAATCTCATGCGGCGATTTGAAGGCCGAGTACCTGTCATTCCTGGTTACAATGGTGAATGTGCCGCTGTTTTACGTAGCGGGCAATCATGATACCCCATACAGGCAGAGCCCTCCCGAAGGATGCATTAGTATTGACGACAAATTGGAAATTTACAAAGGCGTCAGGATGATCGGGCTCGGTGGCAGCCACCGCTACAATTCAAACGATTTCCAATATACCGAAAAACAGATGCTTCACAGGATCAGGCGGTTAAAGCGGAGCATAACCAGAAATGACGGATTTGATATACTGGTGACACATGCTCCTGCGGCAGGTATATCCGAAGGCCAGGATATCTGCCATAAAGGATTCAAAGGTTTTATCGACCTGATGGACAAGTATTCGCCGAAGTACTTCATACACGGGCATCAGCACCTGACATACATACCGGGTAAACAGCGGACGACGGTCTATAAGAGTACTAAGGTGGTTAATGCGTACGGCTACCACATCTTCGACTACGCGTGAATGCGTGATAAGCGTCGGATTGCGGCGTCAGCCATCG